>DATJYD010000260.1:0-4192 GCA_035499755.1 Fimbriimonadaceae bacterium | reverse complement strand
ATTTTTCTTCTCGCCGACTCCGCTGACAAAGCCGAAGAAGCTGAGCATCAGAAGCATAACGAAAGCCGGCATGACCAAGGCGTTCATGCGGATCCTGCGATCTCTGAAGAGCTCTTTCAGCTCCTTGTTCATCACGGCTATTGTTGGGTTCATAGGGTGCTCCGGAGTTCGCCGACCAGCTTGAGGAAGACGCGTTCGAGGTTTTCCTCGCCGGCCTGCTCTTTCAGTTGCGCGACCGTACCTTCGGCCTTGATCACGCCGTCGTGAATGACCGCGACCCGATCGCAGAGGCGGTCGGCTTCCGACATGATGTGGGTGCAGAAGACCACGGTCTTGCCTTCTTCGCGAGCGCTCTCGATGAACTCCATGACCGTCTGGCTCGTGACAACGTCGAGCCCCGCGGTCGGTTCGTCGAAGAACAGGACAGGAGGATCATGGAGAATCGTCCTCGCGATCGACACGCGCTGCTTCTGCCCCGTCGAGAGCTTGTCGCACAGCCGGTCGATGAACTCGTGAAGTTGCAGCTTCTCCGTCACAAACTTCAACCGTTCATCGAGCCGGCTGTTCGACAGGCCATAGAGCTGCCCAAAGTACTGGATCAACTCCTTCGAGGTGAGCCGGCCATAGAGCGCGGTCGAAGTCGACATGAACCCGATGCTCGCGCGGACCTTTTCGGGCTGTTCGACGATGTCGAAGCCGGCGACTTGGCCCCGTCCTGCATCTGGCTTGATAATCGTCGAGAGCATCCGGAGCAAGGTCGTCTTGCCCGCTCCGTTCACCCCGAGAAGACCGAAAATCTGCCCGGGTTTCGCCTCGAACGAGACTCCGTCGACCGCCTTGACGGCGCCCTTCTTAGCGTCGGCAAAGTACTTCTTGAGACCATCGGTCCTCACGCCCGGCGCTTCGCTCATTGGGGCGGATTGTATCCGAACAGTCGGACTGAGTCCAGTGAGTCCTGGGGCTTTTGGTGACCCGGAGGTGGCTGGGTGCACGTGCCGAGGGTGCGAGCCTTGCGGTAGCTTCGGGCAAAGGCCTCCGGCTCGCCGACGCCTTCCTTGAGTCGTCGTTGTCCCTGCGTTGAAAATGGCGCTGCGGAAGGGAGTCGGCGTCCCTCTACTCCCGCCTCTTCTCCTCGAACTTCAAACTCGCGGAGTTGATGCAATAACGGAGACCGGTGGGCCGGGGGCCGTCGGGAAAGACATGTCCAAGGTGACCGCCGCACGTCTTGCACAAAACCTCGATCCGCCGCATCCCATGGCTGAGGTCCTCCCGCTCTTCGATCTTGCTCTTGTCAAGACCTTCGTAGAAGGACGGCCAGCCGCAGCCTGAGTCGAATTGGGTGGTCGAGTCGAAAAGGGGCGTTCCGCAGCCGGCGCACCGGTAGACGCCCGGCTCGTGGTTATCCCAATACGCGCCCGTGAACGCGCGCTCCGTTCCCGCCTGTCTCAGAACCCGAAACTGCTCCGGTGCGAGAATCCCCCGCCACTCCTCGTCGGTCTTCTCGATCTCTCGCTCTGCCATGCAGCATTCTACGAAGGTCAACGAGCTTCGACCCACGCCAGGCACTTTTCCACCGGCCAAGCGACCTGTTTGCGGGTTCGATGATAGGGGGTTGTACACATCGATTTCCACATTCCAATGATGGAAATGTGCACGACTTGAATCACAGAACCTTAACACTCAACCTTGGCGACCGATATCGGAGTCAGGATGGCTCGCTCCTCCGCCAAGGATGACGGACGAGCCTCCCGCAAAGCCTTGGCACACCAACCTAAACGGAAGGGCGCTATTTTCGGCGCCAGAACCGCTTGTTCACGATCGTGCCGGATTCCAGCTTTCCGCGGATATCCACCTGACAGGGAGTGTTCATCTCCACGCCGTTGTCGATGAAGGCGAACGCGATCGAGGATTCCAGCTCCGGGCTGTAGACTCCGCTCGACACCTCGCCGACTTCTTTCCCGTCCACGTATACCTTCATTCCCGGGGAGAGCAGGCGCTTGGAATCGAGCCGCACCCCGAGCAGCTTCTTGGCGGTACCGTTCGCGCGGGCATCGGCGATATGCTCGCTGCCGATGAACTTCTTGGTCTTGCTGATCACCCAGCCGAGACCAGCCGAGATCGGATTGATCGTATCGCTCAACTCGTGGCCGTAAAGGGGCAGCCCCGCTTCGACCCGCAACGCGTCTCGCGATGCAAGGCCGCAGGGAACGACGCCCATTTCCAGGAGCACGTCCCAGAGGGCCTGGGCGTCCTGGTTCTCACAGATCAATTCGTAGCCGTCTTCCCCCGTATAACCGGAGCGTGCGCAGAAACAGGCAATGCCACCGATCAAAGCTTGCACAATTCCGAAGGGAGGGGCCGACTGCAGAGCTTCCGGTTCGTCGCTGTGCTGGGCTAGCAGCTTGGTCGCGGCCGGGCCCTGGACGGCGATCATGGAGGTCTCGTCGGTCTCGTCCTTGATGTCCACCCCGAACCTGTTCTGCGACTTCATCCAGGCCACGTCTTTGGCGTGATTGGCGGCGTTGACCACCATCGCGAACTTCTCCGGCTCCAGTCGGTAGACGATGATGTCGTCCACGCATCCGCCGTTCGGATTGGGGAGCAGTGAGTACTGCCCGGTGTTATCGGTCAGCTTGCTGACGTCGTTGGCGGTGATCCACTCGAGATACTCCTGGACCCGCGCTCCTTTCAGTCTCAGCCGCGCCATGTGGCTGACGTCGAACATACCGGCGTGTTCCCGAACCGCCTTGCACTCGGCGATGACACTCGCGTACTGGACCGGCATCTCGTAGCCGGCGAATGGCACCATCCGGCCCCCGGCCTTCACATGGGCATCGTATAAAGGGGTCTTTGCGACAGCTTCGACGGAGGTAGACATGAAGGCAGTTTACCAATCGCTTTTCACCCCCGCGAGTCAGGAGATTCTAGTACGAGGAAGACTGCTTAGGAACAGCCCTGAAACAGCTGCTCTGGAACGGGGCAAAGCCTAGCCAGAGCGCGCGGATGATTCATCATCACCCTAGGCACCCCCAAAAATGATGAAACAAGTTTCAACGGGCTGAGGCATGACAAGGCCCGACGGCAATTCCAGGTGACGGAAGCTGTTGCCATTAGCCATTTGGACGCGAGCATGATGTCGATCCCAGAGACCTGGCGAAGGTCGAACAGATCGTAGAGGGAGGCGCCGACCCGTGGCGCGGTAGTCTAACGACTTATGAAGCTGTTTGTCGACACCGGAGACATCGAGGAAGTTCGCAAAGCCGCCGAGTGGGGAATTCTGGATGGAGTCACCACGAATCCCACCCTGATCGCCAAGAGCGGGCAGGGGTTCAAGGAGACCGTGCTCAAGATCTGCGACCTCGTCCCGGGCGGAGCGATCAGCGCCGAAGTTGTCGGCACCGAGTACGACCAGATGCTGAAGGAAGCCACCGAGATCTCGAGTTGGCATCCCCAGATCGTCGTCAAGGTTCCGTGCATCCCTCCCGGCATCCGCCTCGTGAAGACCCTGTCCGACAAGGGCACCCGCACGAACATGACGCTCGTCTTCAGCGTCAACCAAGCCCTCCTCGCCGCCAAAGCCGGCGCGACCTTCATCTCCAACTTCGTGGGGCGCGTCGACGATATGGGCGATACCGGAATGGACGCGGTCGCCGACACCGTCGAGATGGTCAACACCTACGGCTACAAGTCCGAGGTCCTCGTCGCCAGCATCCGACACCCCCTGCATGTCGTCCAAGCGATCGAGGTCGGCGCCCACATCTGCACGATGCCGTTCAAGATCATGGAGATGATGTTCAAGCACCCCCTGACCGATAACGGTCTGAACCGCTTCCTCGCCGACTGGAACGCAGCCGGCCTCAGCATTTTCCCGAAGTAAGACTCGACGGACGACCTCGTGACGGGATTGCTTCTTTGGCATCGTCATGCCAATGTCCTTCTGGTCGTCGCCTCGTCGCTTGCTCGAGGAAGTCGTCCGCCAAGCTGCTATGCCGTCAGTTCGCAGCCACAGGTGAGCCCGATCTTTCGCGGTGAATCGAAGGTCGAGACGCCGGAAGTCGTGAAGTGCAGGACCTTGGCCTCGTAAGGGTCGACGACAACAACGTCCTTCACGCCTTGCGACAAATAGAAGGGCGGGCCGATCTCCAGGTCCTTCTTCTCGAAGCCCCGGCTCACGATCTCGACGACGGCGGCC
>DATJYD010000259.1:0-6029 GCA_035499755.1 Fimbriimonadaceae bacterium | reverse complement strand
AGAAACCACTCGCCTCGCTCGATATGAACTCCCAAGATGTGATCCTTTAGGTCGAGCATGCGCAGCTTCCGTACGAATGACTCCAGACAGGATTTGGCAACCCCCCAGAATTCGTCGTCGCAAACGCTCGGCTCGGCGATCCCCCCGCCTTGCATGTTGAACTTGGCGTTCGGGAAGCGCTGCTGCCAGTTGCGCGGGGCCTGGAATACGATCCTGAAGATCACTTGCGATTCGGAATCCAATTCGACCGACTTCTTGAGCATATAGGCGGCGATTGCCACGCTCGAATCCACGGCCTCCGGGTCGACCTCGAACTCGACCAAGTGGGAGTGAAGGTGGATTCCAGCTTCCCCCGCCATCTTCAGCTCGTCGAGAACGGTTTGCGCGCGGCGCTCGTCCGTCGAGCTTCCGAAGAACAGCATCGGCGGATAGACGCGTCCTTCGCGCACTAGCGTCGGCAGGCCCTCGCGGATGACAACCTGTGGCGCGTCGGCGGGAGTCGCGATCACCGGTTTGGACGGCGGCTTCGGCGGCTCAGCCACGGCTGGCGCGGGCTTCGGCTCGGCGGCCGGCTTTTCATGGCGGCGTCTCTCCCGAGGCTTCGGCTGCTGCGGCTCTTCTTGAGGCGTCGGCTCAGGAATCTCGACCTCGACGGCCCCTTGGGCCGTGATCTCGATCGCTTTCTCCCGGCCGCGCCGCCTCTTGTTTCTCGAAGGCTGCTCGAGCTGCTCCTCAGGGCTCGCCGAGGATGGTGCGGTGGACTTGACGTGGGGACGCCAAGCGGGAATAGGTATGTCGTCGCCGAGGTCGTCAACCCGGAATTCCGTCGCTCTTGATTGAGCTTGGGCGGGCGTCTCTCGCCTTCCGCGCCGCCCTCTGCCCGGCTTGGGTTCTGGAACGGCCGGTGGTTCAAGTTCGGGCTGTACTTTGGCGGCTTCGGCTCGCCGACTGCGTCCCCTCTTTGCGACCGGTTCCTCGCTCGCGGGTTGGGTGGGAGATCCGGGTTTGAGGCTCTCCGGGGCGGCTTCCTTCCTTGTCCGTCTTCGCTGTCTCATGGCCGGGCTCTCGACGGCTTCGACCGCCTGCACCGCGTGGGTCAGATTCTCGGCCTCCTCAGACTGCCGGGGCGCTTGGGCAGCTAGATCGGAGCCTTGCGCGGGGGGGATTGCCGCGCTATCGGGCTTTGCCTTTTGTGGTCGCCGGCTTCGCGCCTTGCGTTGGGCGTCAGCTTGCGGCGCGTTCTCGGCCGGAGTGGTCTCGTTGGGGGTCGACGAAAGGTCTTCTGGAGTCTTCTTGCGTGGCATTGGGTTTTGAAAAAGTGGTCTGCGCCCACTCGAGGAGGTGATCTGGAGTTTCGATAAACAGGTCCGGATTCTCGGCGAGGAGGACGGCGGAGGTTGCCGAGCCGTATCCTACGGCTACGGTGGCGACGCCCGCGTCGCGCGCGCATCGCAGGTCATAGATCGAGTCCCCGATCAGGATCGGCCGGGTGGCGTTCAGCCGGGAGACGGCCAGGAGAGCGCTGTCGGGGGCGGGTTTGGGGTGTTGAACATCGGAGGCGCAGACGGTGACGTCCACCGAATCCGCGCTGGGAAAGCGTTTGAGAAATCCGGCAAGCTCCTTCGCGTCCTTGCTGGTCACCAGCGCCGTTCCCAGGCCGGCGCGCTTGCACAGGCGAAGGGTCTCGATCGCGGGGACGAAAAACTTCTCCCGATCCACGTAGGCTTCAAACCGAGCGAGCGTGTAATCGATCATCTCGTCGAGCTGGTCATCCGTCGGGGAATAGTCAAGGTAGCGCTCGATCTGGGTGCGCATCGGCAACCCGACGATCGACTGAATCTCGCCGTCGCTCGGCCGCACGCCGGCGAATCTCTCGATCGCGTCGCCGAGGCCGGGAACGATCATTCCGAGGCTATCCACGAGCGTGCCGTCGATGTCGAAAAGCACAGCATCGAAACTCGCAAGGGAGAGCCTATCCGGCATTACGATAGAGTATGGCAGAAAGTAGTTAAGGGGAATGGGTCGATGGTGGTTCCGGCGTCCCGCCGGATCTGCCCGATTCGCCGGTCCGGCTGCTTTCATCCTCATCGCTGCGGACCATACTTCTGGCGCGGCCCTCTACCGACCTGGCCAGCATCATCAGGATTTGACCGAGCTCCCCAGGATCGGGAAACGTCCTTGCGATCTCAGGGATGACCTCGAGAGCATATCCGCCCTTCGCCTGCTCCGGGCTGAGATCGGGCTTCGGCGGAAGCTCCAAATGCAGAATGTCGCAACAGAGCTCGATGCAGTCGCTGCAGACTCCGCCGTGAAGACCGATGATCAGCTTCTTCACTTGGCCCCGTGTCTTCCCGCACAGCGAGCACGAGTCTCGACCCTCGAGCGACTTTGCCATGCATCCAGTATAGGGGCTGAATATGGGAAGGGACTTCGGCGTCCCGCCGATTCACAAGCGTTCTGGCCCCTGCAACTCGATATCGAAGTCGTACAGCTCCTGAAGCCCGGCGGCGTCGACCCGATCGAGCCGCTGGAGCCGGTCGACGACCCCGGAAGCGCCGGCCAGGCCGATCGAGCCGAGCATCTCGAACTTCCGGCTCAGAATCCCATCGAGGTCGGCGGTCGTGTTGCGGGCGTGCCCGGCCGGGAACATCACCAGCCCGCTGTCGTAGGTCTTGCCTTCCCGGTCGGTGATCTCGACCGACGTCGGAATCCCCTCCGGGTATCGCCTGTCGAACTCCGGTCCGCCGTGCTCGAACTGGATCAACTCCATCAACGCCCGCGTCTGCGGATCGGAGATCGCCTCGGTCGAATAGTCATAGGGCGACAGCATCAGCCGTTTCCAGAGCCCGTTTGAGTCCGACGGGAGGTTGAGGCTGAAGGAAGCGGCCTTGCTCAACAGCCGGCCCACGATGAAAACCATCGAGTGGTCCGCCGACTGGCGGGTGCGCGGATCGCGCTTGGCGGGATCGCCGATGATCCCGAAAGCCGGTTCATACGCCTTGATCAGTACCTTTCGTATGACTCCCTTCCGGGCCAGGTCTGGGTGCGCGGCCAGCAGATCGATCACCCCTTGAAGGGCTCCCGCCGACTGGTGTTCGTAGAGCCCCAGCTTGAAGTGCATCCCCATCACCGCGAAGTCGTCGCCGGAGTGGCTGAGAACCAGGTCGAACGGCGAGTCGCCACCCGTCGTCTCAAATTGCCGGAAGAGTGCTTCGGGATTCCTGAAGATGTCCTTGGGGCCGACGAAGCCCGCCAGGGAACGCTTCATGCTAAGGATGGCCGCTTCCGCCGAGATCGCGGCCGACGCCCCCTTGCTGTCGCTGAGTTGTTTGCCCGCGCGGATCGCCCGCCATGGTATGTAGTGCGCCACCGTCATTCCGATCGCCGACTCGATCTGCTCCGCCGTCGCCCCCATCAGCGCGCCATAGACCGCGGCCGAGGCGATCGCTCCGTGCACGACATGGTCGATCTTGTAGTTCTTGAGCGCGAAGACCTCGGCGAGCCGTCCCCGGATCTCGTCGAGACAGACCATCGCCCGCAAAGTCGTCGCTCCGTCGAGTCCCCGCTGCTGGCCGGCTGCGATGGCGACCGGATAGAAATCGTTATGCCCGAACTCGCCCGCCATATGCCCGAGCGCCGGGTTGTAGCCGAAGTTGGTCCCGTTCGAATCCCACTCGCGCACCGCCGCGGAGTTGGCTACGATCGCCTTTTCTGCCTTCACCCGCTCACTGGAACCGAACACCGCAGCGCCGCCCGCGTCCGGGTAATCCAACGCCTCTCTCCGCAGCAGGGTCGGCGCATTCGCCCCAAGGGCCAATGCGGAGATCCCGCATAGGACGGAGTCGGTGTGAAAGAGCTTGGTCCTCTCGAGCACGGCCTTCGACGGCCCGGCTCCGAGCCTGCCGGCGAGGAAGTCGATAGCATATTGACCGATGCCCAGGGCCTGGTTCGAATTGCGCGAGAGAGTGACGGTTGTGCTCATCTGTCTAAGTGACTAGTGCGCGGATGAATCCGCGCACTGGTATCCGATTGCGGGGTCAGTAGCGGTAGTTCTCGGCTTTATACGGGCCGTCGACGGGAACGCCGATGTAGTCGGCCTGATCGGGGCGGAGGACGGTCAGTGTCGCGTCGAGCTTCTTGAGCTGCAGACGGGCGACCTTTTCGTCCAGATGCTTCGGCAGGACGTAGACGCCGGGGGCGTAGTCGCCGCGCTTCGTCCACAGCTCGATCTGAGCCATGACCTGGTTGGCGAAGCTGGAGGACATCACGTAGGACGGATGGCCGGTCGCGCAGCCGAGGTTGACCAGCCGGCCCTTGGCGAGGAGGATGATCTTGTTTCCGCTCGGCAGGGTGATGTGGTCGACCTGGGGCTTGATCTCCTCCCACGGATACTTTTCGAGCGAGGCGACGTCGATCTCGCTGTCGAAGTGGCCGATGTTGCAGACGATCGCGTTGTTCTTCATCGCGGTCAGGTGAGCATGGGTGATCACGTTCACGTTGCCGGTCGCGGTCACGAAAATGTCGGCCTTGGCGGCTGCCTCGTCCATCGTGGTTACCCGGTAACCCTCCATCGCGGCCTGAAGCGCGCAGATCGGATCGATCTCCGTCACCCAGACGTTGGCGCTGAGGGCCCTTAGCGCCTGAGCGCAGCCCTTGCCGACGTCGCCGTAGCCGCAGACGAGGGCGATCTTGCCTGCGATCATCACGTCGGTCGCCCGCTTGATCCCGTCGACGAGCGACTCGCGGCAGCCGTACAGGTTATCGAATTTCGACTTCGTCACGGAGTCGTTGACGTTGAAAGCAGGGAAGGGAAGCCGGCCCTCCTTCTGCATCTGGTAGAGGCGGTGGACGCCGGTGGTCGTCTCTTCGGAGATCCCCTTGATGTTCTCGCGGATCCTCGCATAGAAGCCGGCGCCGAGCCGCCTCTTGATCGCCGCGTAGAGCGCGCGCTCCTCCTCGTTCTGAGGACTATCGAGGATGCTCGGGTCCTCCTCGGCGCGGCAGCCGAGGATCACGAGCAGGGTTGCGTCGCCACCGTCGTCGAGAATCATGTTCGGCGTCCCGCCGTCCGACCACTGGAAGATGCGATGGGTGAACTCCCAATAGTCATCGAGCGACTCGCCCTTGTAGGCGAAGACCGGCGTGCCGCCTTCGGCGATCGCGGCGGCGGCGTGGTCCTGGGTCGAGAAGATGTTGCAGGAGGCCCACCGCACGTCGGCGCCGAGATCGCGAAGGGTCTCGATGAGGACGGCGGTCTGGATCGTCATGTGGAGCGATCCCGCGATGCGCGCGCCCTTCAGAGGCTTGCTCCCCGCGTATTCTTCGCGGATGGCCATCAGGCCGGGCATCTCAGTCTCGGCGATGGCGATCTCCTTGCGGCCCCAGGAGGCGAGGCTGAGGTCGGCGACTTCGAAATCGGTCTGGATCGGATTGCTAACGGTATTCATGTCTTTCCTCTTTGCCCGGGCGCTCGCAAAAAGGAAAGCGCCCGTGAGCTGTCCCACGAGCGCCGTTACCTTCACGGTTGCCGCTGAGCCTGGTCCCCAATTCCTCGGGATCGCAGCGCTCCTCAACGACACTTCTATTATTGCCTAGCGGCCGCCGTCTTGGAGCATGAAAAACTGCATCATTCCGACATCGGGAAAGCACTCGTCCCCGCGGGATCGGCAGAGCCCGCGAAGCTCGCCCCGATGATAGGTTCCGTGATCGATCGTGTGGACGGCGATCTGACCCATCGTCTGGGCAAAGGGCATGCCCTTCGTGTTGCGATAGGAGACGCCCCGGTCCGCGTCGTCCGCGTCCACGATCGCCAGCCACTCCCTATTGAGCGTGGCGAGGGTGTTCTCGTCCGCCTCCGGCTGGGGCATCGTGGTCGGCGCCTCCCCCTGGCACCGGCGAAGCCAAATCTCCTGCGCGGACAGCACATGGCGGAGAATCGTCCAGTCGGGCTCAGGTCGCCCCAGCGCCTCCAGGTATCTCATCCACTCGCGATTGGCCCAGAGATCGTATTCGAAGCCTTCCCTCAGTCT
>DATJYD010000258.1:0-2762 GCA_035499755.1 Fimbriimonadaceae bacterium | reverse complement strand
ACCGGGTCGGCAAGATCCCCGGCCTTTATCCCGACCCCCTCCTCCCCGACCTCCCGACCAAGCTCGACGCGGGCGGATTCCAGTCGTATTGGGTCGACCTCGCGATCGCCAAGAACGCGAAGCCGGGCGACTACTCGACCGACCTGAAGGTCGTCGCGACGGAGGACGGCCAGCCGGTGAAAGAGACCGTCACTCTCAAGGCGAAGGTCTATCCCGTCACCGTCGGCAAGAGCCGGCTCTGGGTGACCAACTGGTACTCGCAACCTCCCGGCGACCCCAAGACCAACGATCCCAAGTTCTGGAAGGAACTCGAAGTCTACGGGCGCAGCATGGCGTCGCATCGCCAGAACATGGCCTACGTCAGCCCCTTCACCTACACTGATATCCGGCCCGACGGCAGCTTCGACTTCTCGGTCTTCGACAAGTGGGTGGAGACGATGGAGAAGGCGGGGGTGATCGGGCGGATCGAAGGCGGCCATCTCGGCGGGCGCATCGGAGGCTGGACTACCCAGTTCAATATCAATATCCTCGAACTCAAGGACGGCAAGACCACTCAACGCGCCGTCGATCCCACGAGCCCGGAGGCCGACGCCTTCTACTCCAAGTTCCTGCCCGCGCTGGTCGAGGACCTGAAGAGCCACCACTGGCTCGGCATCTACACCCAGCACATCGCCGACGAGCCGATCGATGAGAATGCCAAGACCTACATCGCGATGCGGGACCTCATCCGCAAATACGCGCCGGAGCTGAAGGTGATGGACGCGAACCACTCCTCGAAGCTGGCGGGAGCGATCGACCTTTGGGTGCCCCAGCTCAACTACTTCTGCGACTCGTATCCCTTCTACCAGGAGCAGCAAAAGCAGGGCGCGGAGCTCTGGTTCTACACCTGCGTCTACCCGCAGGGCGAATACGCGAACCGCTTCATCGAGTTGCCCCTCATCAAGACCCGGCTCCTCCACTGGATGAACTTCAAGTACGGCGCGACCGGCTACCTGCACTGGGGCTGGAACCGCTGGTCGATGATGGAGCCGAAGACGCCGTACGAGCAGGTCGTCTACAGCAACAAGAACGGCGACTGGCTTCCGGCCGGCGACTGCTTCATCGTCTATCCGGGCAAGGATGGCAGCATCGTGGACTCAATCCGCTGGGAATCGATGCGGGATGGGATCGCCGATTACGAACTGCTGTCGATGCTCGCCAACAAGGACCCAGCCAAAGCCCACGCCCTCGCCGACCGGCTCATTCTCGGGTTCACGTCGTATGTGATCGATCCGGCCGTGTTTCGGCAGGTCCGGCACGAGCTGTTGACCGATCTGAGCCGGCCGTAGAGCAGTTCTCAGCCGGCAATGAGACGGTGTTGGCGTTGAGGCGTTGGGCGTTGCCGAATGGAGTTTCGGACTCGAACCTATGAACTGCGTTCACGGCTGGGGATGAAACGGGTTGGACGAGAAGCCTCTGCTCCCTCGGGCTCCGGTTGCAGTCGGGTGCGGCGACTTGGCGCGGCGGAGGCATCGGCGGCAACCCGGCATAGACAGCTCGGATGAAACATCAACGGTTTAAAGCGGCCATTGCGCCGGGGCTAGTACCGGGCGAACTCGTCGTCGGGGTAGCAGGAGAGCCAGCGCTCGTCCGGCTCGGCCGACGAGATCACGGGATGGCCGCTGGCGCGAGCATGCTGGCTCGCATGCCGGTTCGGCGAGGAATCGCAGCAGAGGGTGACGCCGCAGGTCTGGCAGGTGCGCAGATGCACCCAGGTCGAGCCCGTCTTCACGCACTCCTCGCACTCGTAGGCTTTCGCGGTCTTGATCTCGGTGAGAGCAGAGAGGTGTTCGCAGGCCATGTCGTTACTACTGCCCGTGGCCTAAGGCATCTCGACCCGGCTCGAATTCCCCTGGCGCTTGGAACCGCGGGATTCCGCGGAGCAGCAGGCTCCTGCCTATCGCTCCAATGCCTCGCGGTCCCAGCCGGCCAGACGGGCGCCCGCCTCGTAAGTGCTATCCAGGAACGATCGCAGCTCCGCCTCGGGCGAGGCGGCGAGGCGGACGGCGTCGTAGGGCAGGATGAACTCTCGCAACTCGGGGTGATAGAAGGCCGCGGCAGGCGCGACGGGCGCCGAGGACAGACCGGCCGGCTCGGGTGCCGCGTAGGCGTAGAACGCGGCCTCCTCGACGGGGCCGCTGCCGGGCCAGAAACCGTGGCTGATCACTTCATGCGAATAGGCTTCCTTCGTCACCGCGTCGGCGCCGGGCCGCTCAGGCGCTCTGCGGCCGGAGAAGCGGGTGACCGCGAGATCGAAGCTTCCCCAGAAGAAGTGAAGCGGACTGCACTTGCCGACGAACCCGCACCGGAAGTCGTCGAACACCGGTTTCATCGCCAGCAGGGCCCGCCAGAACGCCTCGGCTCGGTCCGGATCGTAGCTGTGGTGCGTCTCGTCAAGATCGAATCTCACAGGGTTCGGCACCTCGACCGGCATCGGCCAGATCCTCACGCCGAGGCCCATCGAATCGAGCTTCGCCATGAACTCCGAATAGAATGCGGCGACACTCTGGGCTCGGAGCGGGATGTTTTCGACGCTGCCTTCGCTGCACGCGATCTCGAGCCGATGTCGAACCAAGTCGAACGTGATCGAGAACGCCTTCCCGCCGTTGACGAGAAGGGGCGTCGTCAAGCCAAGGGGCGCGATATGGAACGCCACGTTCCAGTAGTGGTTCGTCTTCGGGGTGAGGGCGAGGCACACCTTGCCGACCACTTGGGTCCACATG
>DATJYD010000257.1:0-3006 GCA_035499755.1 Fimbriimonadaceae bacterium | reverse complement strand
ACGGACGCGCCTTACGCGATCTTCTCGCCCTTCATCGAGGCCTGGGAATGGGGCTCGGCGGCGGAGGGTATGCCGGACGTGAGCGAGTCGCTTCGCAAGGCGTTCGCGCGGAACCCGCACATGAAGCTGTTCATCGCGTCGGGCTACTTCGACCTCGCCACGCCGTACTTCGCCACGAAGCACACGGTGGCGCACATGGGCTTGGACGCCGAGGTGCGGGGGAACATCTCGACCGGGGAGTACGAGGCCGGGCATATGATGTACATCCACACGGAGTCGCTGCGGAAGCTGAAGTCGGAAGTGACGGCGTTCATCCGCGGGGCGCTGTAGGTGTGACTTGCCCGTGGATGGGCTGAAAGCCCAACTCAGGCATCGGCTGTAAGCCGATGTTACAATAATCCCATGAGTGAGTTTGTCCATGAGTCGCTGGCCGCGTTCGGGGCGAAGCTGCGCCTGATGACGGTGGACGAATACTATCGCGCCGCCGAGCGGGGGGTGTTTGGCCCGGACGAGAAGCTCGAGCTGCTCGAAGGAGTTGTGTTTGAATTGAGCCCGCAGAAGAGCCCGCACGCCTCGGCCACGTTCCGCGTCCGGCAGGCCGTCGAAGAAGCGATTCCGGAGGCCGTGGTCCGCGACCATTCTCCGCTCTCTTTGGATGCACGCAATGAGCCGGAGCCCGACGTTCTGGTTGCGGCCGGCCCGATTGACCGGTACGACCGGCGCCACCCCGGCCCGGCCGACGTGCTTCTCGTCGTCGAAGTCTGCGACACCTCGTTACGCACGGATCGCCAGATCAAGGCGCCGCTCTATGCCGCCTTCGGGATTCCGGAATACTGGATTCTGGATCTCAATGCCAAGCGGCTCGAGGTCTACCGCGAGCCTTCGGCTAGCGGCTACTCGCAGGTCGAAACGCTCGACCCGACGGCATCGATCGCGCCCCTTGCCGGAAATGGGCAGACGATCGCGGTTCGGTCCCTGCTTCCGATCTGAACTGAACCGCAGATCACGCGGATATTCGCGGACGGCAGCCGGGACCGAGTCACGGTCGTTAGGATGAAGGAAATGGAGAGACCTCTTGAGATCAGACTCGCGACGAAGAGCAACTGCATAAGCGCTTGGATCGTCGCTGGCGTGTTCCTCGTGATACCGATCCTCATGGCAGTGGTTCCCGACCCTCACCCCGCGCCCGACGACCAGAGCTCGCGCTGGCTCGGCGAGGCATTATCCTTGCTTGTGAGTCTCTTCCTCTCCGGCATGGCTATCAGGACCGGGAAACAGCTCGACACCGTATGGTACGCCGACGATCGCTCGGTTCGGAAGGAAGTGAAGGGCAGGATCGAGTGGGAGTGCCGGTGGGAGGACTTCGGCGGCTGGCGGCCCGTGGCGCCTCGTGCCTGGTGGTCCACATCTCACCAGCATCGGCGCGAGATCCTGAACCGAGCCGGCCAGGTGGTCGGCGCGATCGACATCGTGATCTCGGGGCCGGGCGATGTCGCCTACTTCAAGCGGGAGTTGGACCGGAATACGCCCGAAGGCGGTCCGAAGCCGGAGCCGCTCGTCGCGGCTCCGCGGTCGGCGCCGGCCAAGTCGCCTTATCGGAGCGTCGCGGCTTTCGCTCTTGGCCTGCTAATGGGGGGAGGGGGGCTGGCCCTCCACGCCTCCATGCTGAGAGCCGCCACCAACCCGGACGACCTCGGATTCGGGGCGTCGCTCCGCGCGGACACTGGTGTTCTGTTCATCCCGGTGGTGCTGTACTTCGCGTCGGCAGTCCTCCTTGTCGTCGGAAGTCTTGGCCTGATCTCGAAGTGGTTTCCGATGATCTTCAACCCGAGCAGCCGGCCCGTCGTCTACGGTCCGTCTCTGGCCGACTTCAGGATGGACCGGCGGGATGGCCTGAGACCGGTCACGATGGAGGAGGGCCGCCAATACGGATACGTCGATCCCGATGCCCTACGGCAGAGCGCGCAGGCGGCCGGCGGCTGTCTCTTGGTCCTCACGTTCTTCGCCGCCCTGATGCCGCTCGTGCTCCTGGTACCCGTGCCCGACCGGACGGCACGCGATGCCGCCGGCATCCTGGTCTGCTTCCTCCTCCTGGCCCTCCCGCTGGCGGTTTCAAGCGCATAGGCCCTAAGGAGGGCCAAGGTGATCCGCTCGCTTCTCGATGACCGGATCAGGCTCCAGGGATCCGAGTTGGTTGTGATGAGGGGCGGTGTCGAGCGGAGATACGACTGGAGGATCCGGAAGGAAGGGGGATCCCTGAAGGGCGTCGGTTTCATGGGCTACCGCTACGAAGTTGGGGACTACCGCCTCGACCCGCGTTACCTGATCCAGATGCCCAGCGACGCGGACCTCGCCGAAATGGCGGAGATGCGGGCGAACGTCGAAGCCTCCGTGTGATCTCAAGCCACAGCGATCGAACGGTTCCGGCAACGCCTCGGCTGAATGCTCGACCGTCACGGACTCTGGTCGGTAGGAATGACTGGCGTAGCCCATGGTCGAGGGATACGCCCGGCGTCAGGCCAAGAAGACCCCCAAAAACCCCTTGCATTTCATCGTTTACCGTGGTAGATTATGTGTGTTTACCATGGTAGATCTATGGAGGTAGATGAATGCCCATCTCACTGGGAAGCGTCCAACTGAAAATCATGCGCGTTCTCTGGGACGAGGGGGAGGCGACGGCGCGTCGGATCACCGATGTGCTCGGTCAGTCGACGCCCATCGCCCACAGCACGGTCCAGACTCTCCTGCGCAAGCTGGAGGCGAAGGGAGCCGTGGCCCACGAGCAGAGCGACCGGACGTTTTTGTTTCGCCCCCTCATCGCGGAGTCCGAGGCATCCCGCTCCGCCGCCCAAGATCTCCTTTCCCGAGTGTTCCAAGGCTCGATCAGCGGCCTGGTCGCCCATCTCCTCGACAGCGACGACGTGTCGCCGGAGGAGATGAAGCGGCTCCGCGCACTGGTCGAGGCCAAATCGAAAGAGGTGCAGCGATGATCGTGTCCACCGTTCT
>DATJYD010000256.1:0-5723 GCA_035499755.1 Fimbriimonadaceae bacterium | reverse complement strand
TAGGCTGACGGGGACCTTCGCGGGGAGCGCGCTCGTCGCTGCCGGCAAGTCCCGGATTCCGTTATTGGCCTGGCTCCTCCCCTATCCGATCATGGCGGCGGGAGTCGTACTAAGCTGGGGGCACATATCGCTCATTTCGATAGTCTGGAGTTACGTGGCGGGAATGATCGTGGTGAACGTCGTCGTTATGGCTGCCGGATTCAAGCATCTGAAGGTCGAGCGAGCGCAGTTGGCTCGGTTCTGGGAGTGTGCAGGGATCGCGCTCACCACGACGGCCATCGCCTACGGCTTCTCGAGGCTGCCTCTTCATCCATGGCCGCTTGTTCTGCTGTCGATTTTGGTGATTCCGGTCCTTCATGTCGCGATCATCGGCACAGTTTTTGCGCGGAACCCTCGGGAGTTCCTTTCTCGTTCCGGGCCGGGGCGACTGCGAGACGCACTGTAACATAGAATAGTTTTGAAGGCGAAGGCCCGTTATTTTGTGATGACTATGATTGAATGGAGAGAGAGATGAATGCCAGTCCCGATCTCGACTTGGCTGTGGCCGCCCCGCCTTCGAAGTCCAAGCAAAAGCCCTCGAAGCATGAGAGCGGCGAATCGCGCCGCCCGGAATTCGACTGGAACAAGATCCGAAGCTCACCCGGTTTTGTTCCCGGCGTAGCTCTGGCGATCGGCGTGTTGGCGGCCTTCTGGTCTCTCTTGAGCAGCTTGCCGGCTATCTGGTTTGCCGACGACGGCTATTATTCGCACGGCATTCTCGTGCCCTTTATCTCCCTGTACGTCGTTTATCGCTGGTGGCCGAATCTGTCCAAGATCCCCGTCAAGCCGGCCGTATACTCCCTGGTCCTTCTCGTTCCGCTGCTCTACTTCATCGTCCGGCCGGCCGAGGTGAACCGGGTCGATCAGCTCACCTCGGTGTGCCTGATCCTCTGCGTCCTCCTTAGCGTCGCCTTCATAGCGGGCTGGAGATGGATGTTCGCGCTATCGTTGCCGACGCTGTACTTGGCTTTCGCCCTTCCGATTTGGAACATGGCGATCACGTACTACACGAATCCGCTTCAGCTCCTATCCACGAAAGTCGCCTATCACATGCTGGAGTGGGTAGGGAAGGAACCCTTCTCCCGGGGCGACAACTTCATCTACTTGGGAAGCGGATTCCAGCTCGACGTGGGCGTTCCCTGCAGCGGCTTGAAACTGGTCTTGGCTCTTTACGCCTTCACCTTCTTCTTCGCGATGATCGCCCGTTTGCGATGGTGGGCCAATGTGATTCTCATCGGCGTGATTCCCCTTCCTCTGGCCCTTTTCATCAATGGCCTCCGTATCGCATTGATCGGCATCGTGGGGGACACTTGGGGCAACGACGCCGGGCATACGTTCCACGATTGGAGCGGCTACATCACGTTGATTGTCTGCTTCTTCATTCTCTTTAGAATTGCGAGGTGGTTGGGATTGAAGGACTGAAGGTCAGGGCTTTCGTATTGACGGGAATCCTCCTGGCGACCGGCGCGCTGTGCGCCTTTAGCCCGCGGCCCGGCTCCGTTCCAGGACTCGACGAGCACTGGATGGAGACTCACACCCCGAGGACAGGGAAGTTCCAGTTCCTGAAGCCGGCGACTCCGCCCGACGGCGACGACCTGTGCACGTACAAGGACCCGAAAGAGATCTACGACGACCTTAAGCCGACGGTGGGCATCCTGGCCCGGGTTTACGACTACGATGGGCACCAGTACGACGTGAATCTGATCGCGAGCCGAGACAAAGCTTCGTTTCACGATCCCCACGTCTGCTTCACGGCTCAGCGCTACACGATCGTCGATGGTCCGCTCGTCAGCATCCCGACCAAGACTCGCGGCGAGATCCAGGCCACGTTGGCCGACCTCACCTCTCCGGACGGAAAGCCGGCGCTTGCCGTGTACTTCTATCGGGGGCCGAAGGGATTCTACGGAACGACGATGGGGCTGAAGTGGGCGCTCCTCTTCGATCAGTTCAAAGGGCGCGTGGATCTGGATGGGGTGTTCTATCGGTTCATCTTCGACGGCCCCGACGATCCCGACAACCAGCAGAGGCTGATCGGATTCATCGGCGACTACATGGATGAAGCCGGCAAGGATAGCGGGGGATACTTCTAAGTTTGAGGCTTGTCCCAACGCTTTGGTGCATGGGCTCGTCTGCTAATATCAGAGCTTGAAGAAGCTGGAATCGCACAGGCAAGGCATATGATCAGATCGTACTGGTTGAGAATTCTCTTCTGCGGCATCGCCGCAGCGATCATCGGCTTTCTCATCGCGGAGGTTCTTCCGCCGCGCTACAGCGCGGAGATGCAGGTTCTCATGGCGCCCTACCAACAGACGGTAGGCGGCTCTCAAACGCCGGTCGATGAAAGCGTCAAGGACATCATCAATTCGGCGGCGCCTCGATCGCCGAATACTCAGGTCGACATGCTGCAGAGCATGGGCGTGATCCAGGCGGCCGCGCTGCAAGTGGCGCATGATTTCAACAAGCCCGATCCTGTGCCGGGCGACGAGCTTTATCCTCAGCAGTTGAGGGAGCGGCTCAACATCGAAGCCGATGCTCAGTCCGATATCGTGACGCTGTCCGTGCAGATGTCCAGCGCGGCGATGGCGCAGGACCTTCTGGCGCAGATGTACAACGCCTTTGAAAAGGAAAACCACGGCGAATCGACCGACAGCGCTCAACGGGCGATCGACTTTCTAACGTCTCAGCAGGACAAGATTCAAAGCGATCTCGGAGCGATCGAGAACAAGGAGGCGAATGCCCGGATGGAGCTGGGCGCTCCGAATATCGAACAAGTCGTCGTCGCTTTGATCAGCCAAAAGAAGGAGTACGAAACCCAATTGGAGGCGGCGAAAGGTGAGGAGGCATCCTCCCGCGAACGAGCGAACGATCTGTCGCGCCAGTTGAGCGAAGTCCCGCGGCAGATGCCCGGCGGGTCGTCGACGGCCGAGAATCCCAAGTACACGAAGTTGATGAGTCTGCGCGAGGAAGCCGTCGCCGGGCGTAGCGAGGCCCTTGGGCGGTATTTGCCCGACAGCGTGCAGGTCAAGCAGTTCGACACGGAGATCTCCAATCTCGACCAAGAGCTCAGCCACACGAACCAGTACAGCCCGAGCATCAAGTCTTCGTCGGCGCCGAATCCCGTCTACGAACAACTCTATCAGGAGTATGCGATCGCTGACGCCAACGCTCGCGGTGCGACTTCGAGAGTTGCGTCGCTGCAGACGGCGATGGATCAACTGGACGCCCGGATGGCCCGGCTTCCCGAGATTCAAAGAAAGCTCGACGATTTGGATCGGCAGAAGACCGTTCTCGCCAACGTCGCGGCGATGTATACGGAAAAGCTGACGACCCTGAAAGTCGCCGGCTCCGCCCGAACTTCGGCAACGCACCTCTGGACGTCCCCGGTTTCTTTTCCTAAGGCGGTCTATCCGAACTATCCTCTCTGCGTCGGACTGGGCTTTTTCCTCGGCCTCGCAGGCGGGTTCCTTTGGGCGATCGGCACGGAAGCGACCCGCAACCCGATCCGGTCGCTGGGGCAGCTCAACCGGCTTTCCCTGCAGCCATGCTATCGGGTGATCCCGGAGTTGCGGACGCCGGTCCGCAGTCTCAATCGGGCCCCGGCCGACGTCTTCGATTCGCTTCTCGCCAACTATGCGCGCAGCGAGAAGCAGGGCTATCGGATGGGAGTCTTGGGTGTGAATCGAAACGCGGGCGCCTCCACTACGGCCATCAATTTGGCTATCGCGGCCGCGCGTGCCGGCCATAGCGTCCTTTATGTGGCCTTAGATCCTGGGAACACCGCTCTGTCCAAGCTCAGCGCGGGGTCTGATGCAAAGGGGCTGTCGGGAAGCATCACGGTGTTCGACATGTCACCCAGTGGCGGAGAATCCAATGGTTCGGCGGGGCTTCCGAACGACATTGAAACGGCGGCGAAGGGGAAGGACCTCGTCATCTTCGACTTCTCGCCGGTCAAGGTCTCGGGAGACGCATTCCGGTTCGCCAATCACTTGGACGAGATCTTGCTTCTCGTCCGGGCGAACCACACGAAGTCGGTCGATTTCCTCCAGGCCCAGCAGGCGCTCGTCGATGCCGGATGCCCGATCGTCACGGTGACCCTGTCGCGGCTCCGCGAGTATTCGGACGACATCACGGCCTTGGAGCAGCAGACGGATATCCGTTCGATCGCCCCGCAGGTATAGATGGCGGCTTACTCGACGACGGCGAGCACCACGGAGAGATTCCGGACCCTCTTCCGTTATTCGGAGGACACGAAGGGCCTGATCTTGTCCCACTTGCTTGGGTTCGCCTTGTTCAACGAGATCACGCTGAACATCTTCAAGTACGATATCCCACTTACGCCCACGAACTCGATTCCCATTCGGTTGCTAGCGGTCTGGCTCTTCATCGATCGGTCGAACCGAATCGGGCGGCTGCGGTTTGGCGCTTGGGACTGCCTGATTGCTTTTTTCGTCGTGGCCAGCGGCGTCGGCATGGTGTACACGTCGATCACCGCGCCATCCGTTCCCGTCGACTTCGACAACTTCCGGCGGTTTTGCGGGATCTTCCTGAGCGCCTACCTCTATTACCTCGTCGCGAAAGAAGGGCTCAACCGGCGCGGATTCCGCCCCGATATCACGGTTTATTGGCTGGTGGCGGGTTTCGCATGGTCGGCGATCGTCGGCCTCCTGCAAACAGCCAATCTGTTCCATGCTCGCCAGTGGAGTCTGATCTACGCGAACCGACAGCTCGACTTTTTGCGGAAGGCGGGGTCCACCGTGGGCGACGCTTCCGGAGGAAACGCCAACCTCGCATCGGGCACCGCCGCTTGGTGGAATTCGATGGCTCTCGAGATGCTCGTCGCCTTCGCGCTCGTATTTGGCTCCTCATTCCTGCGCCGTCCCAAGTGGTTCGAATGGATGCTCGGGCTTCTCTTCATGGGGGCGTTCATGGCGACCGAGTCTCGAGGGGGCTTGGCGGCGTTCGGAGCCTGCGCGGTGGCGACGTTCGCGTGGTTCCTTTACCACCGCCGCTATCTGGTAGCGACGATCATCGGCACGACGGTAGCCGTCGCGGTGATCGTGTGGCTCATGGCCGTCTTCGCCCTCAAGATCGAACGATTCACCAAGACGATCGACCCGGGAACGGTGAGAGGGTCGACCTATAGCCAGTCGTTCGACAGCCGGCTGCGTCAGCAGCACGACCTCATCGACATCGGTCTTCGAAACCCGATTTTTGGCACCGGACCGTATTTCCCGCCGCGGAACGTTCGGATTTGGTCGGTGTACACGATCACGGGAGCAACCGACACGAACTACGGCTTCACCTTCGCGCAGTTTGGCTTGGTGGGACTGGCGTTTCTGATTGCGGTTCAGTTGTACATGATCTCATTCATCCGGTCGTCGGTGGCGTACCGGCCATTCGCGTTCGCGGCCTTCTTCATCGGGATCGCCTTTTCCGTCCACGGGCTTGTGGAGTTCCTGCTGTACGGGCGGACTTTCATGGTCATGAACTTGCTGGCGGCTTATGCCGGATCGCCCATCCTCGTTAGCGAAAAGGGCCGCGCCGCCTTTCGCAGGCTGCTGAAACCCGCGCGTACGGTCACCGCGCGCGAAGGTGGCTTCGTAGAAGCCTAGCCTCAGAAGTTGGACAATTCATCGCCCTCCGCCGCCAATCCGAGCGAACCGCTTCCCACGATCTCCGCGTGT
>DATJYD010000255.1:0-4590 GCA_035499755.1 Fimbriimonadaceae bacterium | reverse complement strand
TGGCGTGGTTCAATATCCTCTTTTATCCCGAGTTCGACGTGGACGGATCGGTCTCCGGGGCCTTGGCGGTCGGCCGTGAGATTACGGAGCGAAAGAAGCAGGAGGAGGCCATCAGGCTCCTCAACGTGGACCTCGAACAATGGGTGCAAGAGAGAACCGCGCAGTATCAAGCCGCGAAGTTGGAGGCCGAGAAGGCCAATCACGAGAAGAGCGAGTTCCTTTCGCGAATGAGCCATGAGCTGCGCACGCCGATGAACGCGATCCTCGGCTACTCGCAACTGCTGGAAATGCGCTCGGAGGACATTCAGACCAAAGAGGAAGTTGGTGCTATCCTTAGTGCGGGGAGACACCTTCTCAATCTGATCAACGAAGTTCTCGACCTTTCCCGCATCGAGAGCGGCAGACTCATGTCGGAGGTGGAACCGGTTCTGCTGTACCAAGCGCTCGACACCGCGACCTCTTTCCTGGGCTCGCTGGCCAAGAAGAGGAATATCCGCGTCCACGTCGAGAAAGAGGCTTTCGACAAGGTCTATGTCGTCGCCGATCAGCAGCGGCTTTCGCAGGTGTTCATCAACCTCATCGGCAACGCGATCAAATATAACCGGGAGGGCGGCGAAGTCTTCGTCGGGGGGCGCGCCGAGAGCGGTTGCTTTCTGGTCGACGTGGCCGACACCGGACCTGGGATCTCCGACAAGGACCGGGAACTGCTCTTTCAGCCTTTCATGCGGTTCGGCGACCAGCAAACGGAAGGGGCGGGGCTCGGCCTCGCCCTTTCGAAACGGTACGTGGAACTTATGGGGGGATCGCTCACTCTCAGCGCGTCCTCCCCCGAGGGATCTACGTTCACCGCAACCCTCCTGCTCGCGGAGTCGGCGCCGGCCGAGGAGCCGGCGATCGTGCCGGCCAAGACCGTAGATGCGAACGGAGGGGCCCGGACGATTCTCTACATCGAGGACAACCCTTCCAACCTCAAGCTCGTCGAATCGATTCTTTCCCGGCTCACCAGCCACCGATTGGTCTCGGCGGCCCAGGGCAGCCTCGGGATCGAGTACGCGCAGGCGCAACGGCCCGACCTCATTCTGCTCGACGTTCTGCTTCCCGATATTTCGGGCCAGGAAGTCATCGAGCGTCTCAAGAGGGATCCTCGGACCCAGGGGATTCCTGTCATCGTCCTTAGCGCGGACGCGACCGCCAAGCGCATCCAGTCCCTGCTCGATGCGGGGGCTCTGCAGTACTTGACGAAGCCGATCGACGTGCGCACGTTTATCGACGCCATCGAAGAGGCCTTCGAAGGGCAGCCTCCCGTGTAAACCGGGTTTCTGTAGCGGCAGGGCTTGCCCTGCCATTAGGCGGGATGGGTCTCGCGCCCTCGCTCCAAGCGGTACTGAGCTGGAGAACGACCATGGCCATTGCATGCGTCCACCGGCTGTGGTTGCCGCATGTCTCCTTCTCGCCGTCGCTCAGATCCCCAATGGCGCCTACGGCATGCCTGAGCTGTGCACGAAGCTGAAATCCGCGACCGGAGTCTTCTACAAGGTAGATCCCGACCTTGTCGACTACCCTGTTTTCGTCTCGACCAAGAACGGCGATCCCGAACGGGTCAAGCAGCTCGTCGCCGATGCCCTGCGGGCGAAATGGGTCAAGGATGGCGACCGGTTCCGCCTGGAATCCGTGAAGTACGATCCGAGCACCGAGTTCGCGGCCTTCGAAGTGCAGTTCAAGAAGGCGGCGGCAGGCAAGCCGGCCCTGGAAGGCGTCGATATCAAAGAGGTTTTCCAGATGCCGGCCGGACGGCTCCTTCGCTTCGGCACTCCGTCCAACGACATCTTCCATCCCTTTCCGTCCGCCTTCCAGAAGAAGATCGAGTCGAGTCCGGGAGGTCCCTGGTACGTCTATATCCGCCGGTTCTCCGAGGGCGCGTTCGAGACGCGGGTCAACTTGCCGAGCGTCAAGGCCGGCGTCTTCAGCTCGGACAGCGATGTCATGTTCGCCGATCTTCCCAAAGACGTCGCAACATCGCTTAGGGACGATCTCGCGAAGACCGCGGTCGACAAGGATCGAATGGCCGCGCTCACGAAGATGACGCAAACCCCGGGCGCGATCAAGATCGACTGGACCGACCTCGACAAACGCGATCCCGTCGCCGCCATGACCGAACCGCTGCTCTCAGGCCTGGCAAAAGCCGTCCACGTCGACATTGCCCTCGCTCTGCCCGATTCCTCCTTCCTCGCCCTCGGCGGCGGCGGCCCGATCGGGGATACGGTCCAAGTCGTGTTGGGACATTTCGCCGCGGTCGACGAACTTGAGATGAAGGACGAAGCCCTGGTCGGCAAGATCCCGACCTGCGATCGCTTCACGCCGGCGCAGACTCGCCGCGACGTGCTCGGCAAGCTGGTGGCGACGATCGGCAAAACCGGCGTTGCCAACGTCGACGCGCTGGCCGGCTACGTCCGGGACCAACGCCCCGCCGCGAGCGACTCGTGGATGGACGCGATGATGCTCATCGTCGCGGGTTTGGTCGTCGATCAGGAGTACGTCGGCGACTACCCCTACAACCTCAGACTCTACACGGCCCTCGACAAGAACGACTGGTCGCTGGTTCGCTCGGGCAAGCCCTTCCTGGCGGCCGATCTTAGCCCCGACGCCAAGAAGGAGTTGTTCGACGTGCTCCTGCAATCGCGCAACCGGATGGAGGACCAGGGAAGTGGCGATGCCGCGGTTTCGATCTTGGGGCCGCGGACGAGCGATCCGGCCCTCTGGCCATCTCTCGATCCTCGCAGCCTCTCGATCGCCGCGGCTCTTACGAATGAGAGCGTTCTGATCGGTTGGACTTCGATCAACCCCGATGTCGAGAACGTCGACAGCTCGGCGATCATGCACGACGATCGGATGAAACTGCTAGGCCACGAGCCGCTCTATCAGCCTGCCGTGCGGCAAAAGCTGAAGCTGGTCATCGATTCGACGATCTCTCATGACAGCGTCGACACTGGTTTTTCGATCGTGATCCCGGACGCGAAGGCCAAGCCTTCGACATGGGACCAGCTTCCGGCCGACATCGCCAAGGCTTTCAAGGCAAGCTTGGACAGCATGCGCCGGCGGCCGCCGGTCCAGCAGCAGGGCGTCCCGCCGCCACGCAAACGTTGACCGCTCGTCTCGCCGTCAAAGCCGCGTCACATCACTCCTGTGTTATGCCCTCTGCGGTAAGGCAGGTTCCGATGCTCCATCCAATTCCAAGGTGGCAGGCGACCGTCGCCCCGATCGCCGTCATCCCGTCCACGTCGCCCATCGGCCCCGCAGAAACCGACTGGCCGATCACACAAATGGGAACATATTCGCGGCTGTGGTCGGTCGACTGCGAGGTCGGGTCGTTACCGTGGTCGGCGCCGAGAAGCAGGAGATCGTCGGAACCGAGCCGCGCCAAGATCGAACCGAGGTAGCCGTCGAAAGTCTCCAGCGCCCGCGCGAAGCCGGCGGGGTCGTTGCGGTGCCCGTAAAGCATGTCGAAGTCTTCGAAGTTGGCGAAGATGAACCGCGCATCCGATTCGAGAGCCGCCAGCAAGGCTTGAATGTGCTCGGCGTTGTTCTGAGTGCGTGGGACCGGGCGGAAGCCGCGGTGGTCGAACAGCTCGGGCACGACGCCGATCCCGTAGACGTCCCCGATCTCGTCGATCAGATTCGGAGGAGCGGGCGCGGGGAAATCCTTGCGACGGCCGGTGCGCGTAAACCCGCTCGCTTTGTCGCCGAGGAAGGGCCGCGCGATGACGCGCTGGACGTTGTCGGGGGCGACGCAGATCTCGCGTGCCATCCGGCACCACTCGTAGAGCCGCTCGACCGGCACGATCTCCTCGTGGCAGGCGAGTTGAAAGACGCTGTCCGCGCTCGTGTAGAGGATCGGGAATCCTGTCTCGACGTGCGTCGGCCCGAGCTCCTGGATGATCTCGGTGCCGCTTGCCGGCTTATTGCCGATCGTTTGGGTTCCGATGCGCTGCTCGAACTGCTTGACGAGATGGATCGGGAAGCCGTTGGGATAGGTCGGAAAGGCCTTCTCGGTGACCACTCCCATCATCTCCCAATGCCCGGTCACCGAGTCCTTGCCCTGCGACAACTCGCGAAGACGGCCCCACGTCGATGATGGAGGTGATGGAGGTGACGGAGGTGATAGAGGTGATGGAGGGGATGGCGGTGATGGAGGTGATGGAGGTGATGGAGGGGATGGAGGTGAAGAGGCGATTCCGCAGGCGGCGAGGAAGCCGCAAGCGGCGAGGTTCGGGGCACTGAACCCACCTACCGCCTCCCAGACATGCTTCACGGTGGCGGGGTGGTCGTCGTCGCCGAACGCGGGCGAATCCGGCGCCTCGCCGGCCCCGCAACCGTCGAGCACAATGAGGATAGCGCGCTTCACGCTATGTTATAGCCCCTCGCCTTCCGCAGCGACTGTCTCCAGGCTGTCACACCCGATCATCGCAGCGCGCCGCATGCCCGGGGCGGCTTCAGTAAGGGAACATCCGCGACAGATGTGTACCTTATTGCATTTGGTATATGGGACAGTATATGCGTAACTTTTGCGTATAATCGCGCAACTTCCCGGCG
>DATJYD010000254.1:0-4502 GCA_035499755.1 Fimbriimonadaceae bacterium | reverse complement strand
GAGAATCTCGCCGTCACGGTTCACCGCGTGAAACAGCCCGGTCTTCCCCTGCGCCGCCACCACCGCATCCATCGTGTCGCACACGCGGCGAAGCCGCTCCGGTGTCTCGTCGATGACCGAGGGAAACGACAGGATGGGAATACTGCCCCAGCCGATCTGGTGGCTGTAGGGGTTCATGTCGCCGGGGCGGTTGCAGATATAACTGAGCCGCTTGCCCTGAAACCACTTGTCCTTGTCGAAGTGCTTGAGAATGAGGTCCGCGCACGCGCTGTACGGAGTGACGCAGGCAAAGGAGTTCTGCCCCGACAGGGCTTTCCGCACCGAGAACGCCTTGTCGTAAAATGCGGCCAAGTCCTGGCAAGTGAAGTCGTAGACGCGGAAACGGAGGGTCAGCGAGTCGCCCTGCTTCCAATCCGCGGCGCGGTCTCCGGAGGGCGCGCGTCCGCACATTACGTAACGCTGACCGCGAACGCAGGGCGCCGAAACGACAAAGCTCATCCTGCCCGTCCCAGCGTCCTCCTCGACCATCATTCCGGAGTTGCCGAACCGGGTTCCCTGCTCGGTGAGGAGGATGAACCCGCGCCCCCGGCTCGGGTCGAAGAAGCTCATCATCGGCGTCGCGCAGTTCCCCGTCATCATTTCAACCTTGGCGTGAGCGCCTCCCGGGTTGAGATGGGGGATGTCGGTGACCGTCACCGGCATGTCGATCGGCCTGTCCGCGGGATTGCGGATATAAGGCGGGTAGCCGATCGGCAGGATTCGGAAGCGGTTGCCGTCGTACAGCACCGCCGGCACGAGCACGTAGTTGCGCGGGCTCCAGTGCGAGAAGTCGAAGGCGACCGCGACACCCGCGCTTTTCGCCGCCCCCGCGCGAAGCACGAACGTGCACTCGATGTCCACCCCGTCGCCCTCCTTCGTTTGGATGGACGACGACCAAACCTGGCCATCCTCCGCGGCGCGGCCGTGGCTGAACGGCGTCGCCCGCACCAGTTCCGTCCCCGCATAGTCGCAGACGAGCGGGCGGATCGAGAACCCCCCGGGCGTCCCCCCCGGGTTCACGTCGTGCGGCAACCAACTTGTGCCTAACATCAGGATCAAAGCTCCCACGATCACTTCGGCGCCTCGATCGTCTGCGGCTTGCCGGCCAGCCAGACCGTCAGATCGAACCGCCCGCCGGTAGAACCCGAACCGGCGAGCCCCACCGAGATTCCCGCCTTACCGTGAGGAATCCGGACGGGGAGCGACATCAGAAGGTCGGCGATCTCCCGCCGGTTGGCATCCGCCAGGAAGGCGTGGTGGCCGTCGCACATCACGTAGTCGCCTGCATCCGCCCTCGCCCGGCAGTCGATCGTGACCCCGCCCGGCAGCGAAACGACCAGACCGTTCGCCGCGTCGACGATCCGGAGCGAGAACTTCAGGGGTTGGTCGGCCCCCGCATTGACCAACTCGAACGGTGCGCCCGCCCTGCCGGACAGTCGCACCTCGGTGATCGGAACGAGCCGATACGACCTTGGCCCCGTGGGTTCGAGATGAAACTTCTTGGTCAGATCGGCAAGCTCGTTCTTCACCGCCGGCGAGAACACGCCACTCTCGCGAGCATCCCCCCAGATCCGAAACGCCTTGAAGATCGCATCCTTCTCCCCGCTCTTCTCGACCACGTTCTGGCTCAGCCCGAGCATGTAGGTCGCGCCCCAGCCGATCGCCTTGGCCTGGAGGTTCTCGACGTCGTAAACCGTCCAGTTGCTGTGGAAATCCTGGATCCCAAAGGTCGGCGGAAAGTAGCTGTCGCTAAATCCGTAGCGCACGTCCTTGCCCTCGATACCCCAGCGGTTGAAGATCGGATCGAACATGTTGTTGCCGCCGCCGACGTTGCAGACGCTCATGTAGTCCCAGCCTCCCGCAAACACGCACGAGCCCATGACGCGCGGGCACTTGCCGCCGGACAGCTTCGCGTAAGTGTCGAAGAGGCGTCGGAAGAAAACCCTGACCCCGTAGTAGCCCTGGTTCTGGTAGAGCGTGCTTTCGAGGCCGTCGAAGTCGATGTAGCCCATCCCGTTCTCCGCCATTGCCTTGGCGTAGTAGTCGGCATAGGCGGGGATGAGCCGCATGTCCGGAACGAAGCCGTTGTAGCAGTTCATCTGCAGTTTGTCGAGTTCGTCGCCGGCCCTGTGGGCCTGAGCCGTGGTGCCGTCGTAGCCCCGTTTGACGCCCTGAAGCTCGTTCTTCACGATGCTCGTGTAGGTGAGCAGTTCGGTTCCGATCCGCAGGGTGTTCGAGCCGTCCCGCATCGGCCAGGTGCCGTCTTCGCCGAGGAACGAGGGATCGGTGACCGCGAGACGGGTGTCGGTAGCCGAGATATCGTTGGCGAGCTTCGTCCGGAGGACCGTCTGAAGGTCCGGGCTCGCGTTCGGGGTCACGTCCGTGCACCGGCCCGGTTGGAGGAAGAGGCAGAGCGTGTGCAGACCGTATTGGATGTCAGGCGCCTGATCGAGGAACTCCTTGTAGCTCAGCTTTCGCCCGTCGGAAAACCCGACTCGGGGACCCAGCCAGAGGTCGGCCGGATTGGCGTAGTATTCGCCTTGGCCCTCATCCTGAACGCTCTTCAGCCCGAGCGCCCGGGCGTACTCGATCATGCGGTCGTGGGGGCCGTACCAGGCGATGTCCGGCTTGAGCAGTGAGGGATCGCGCACCCATTTGCCGTCGAACATCGGATGGGGAAGATGCTCGGCGACCTGGATCGCGCCGATCGTGGACAGCCCTTCCGCGTCCGGGCAGGCGTACAGGGCGACCGCCGAGCCGAGGTAGTCCGCGTCGACGGGGTCGCTGATCTGGTGGCGCGGACGGGAACCGGGGAATCCCGGGAGCAGGGAGAACAGGTAGGTGTAGGGCTTGCGGCGATCCCGCGCATGGTAAGCGAGCGTCGAACCGAAGGCTGGCTCCAGCTTCGCCCCCGTGCCGAAGATCATCTGGAAATACTCCTCGGGATGGGAGTAGAAGGCGACGTCGCTGACCCCGTTTCCGCCGATGTTGAACCGCTGGCCCTCCTTGTAGGGAGGAGGCACCGGATACTTCTTCGGGTCCGGCGAGTGGATGATGTAGCCCATGCCATAGCAGTCGCCGTCGACCGGCGGCCCGGCGATCGTGTTGTCGTTCAGGCCCAGCATCCCGATCGCCCAGGAGCCGTCGCGAACGACCCCGATGAGATCGCCGATCGTGCGGGAGATCGTCGTGTGGACCGGCCCCCAGACGATGCTGTCCACCTTGGCCCGGTTCGATAGGGAGAGAAGCTGGAACCGGAAGTACCGATCCTCGGCGCTTGCCTTGACGATGGCGGCTGAGCCGTTGGGATAGCTCAGCCGGATCTTTCCATGTCCGACCGATTCGGCGCGAACCGGATCGACCTCCCGCCCGGCTGCTGACAGGCTCATCACCGGCGACGGATGACCCTTCGGGCAGTACTCGCGGACCCTTCCGCGGGAGGTCAGGGACGTGATAAACCCCTGACCGTCGATCTGTATCCGAGCGTATCGGTCCTCCAGGTCGATTCCTTTGCCGGAGGCAGCGGAGCCTGAAGCTAAGACCGGCAAGGCGACCGCAGCCCAGAGCGCAACGCGAAAACGGGAATCCATCGATTGCACTTTAGCGCAATGGACCGGTGGCACCGGCTTCCAGCCGGTGAGTGGCATGAGCTTCCAGCTCATGCTCAGCGGCAAGAAGCCGCTGCCACATCCCCGTTCGGTCGTATCACGAAGCTGTGAGTACCGGTCGCAAGGTCCCAGGCGCCCCTGCTAGGAAGTGGCACCGGCTTCCAGCAGGTGTGTGGCATGAGCTTCCAGCTCATGCGTAGCGGCAAGAAGCCGCTGCCACATCCCGTTCGGTCGTATCACGAAGCTGTGCATACCGACCGCAAGGTCCCAGGCGCCCCTGCTAGGAAGTGGCACCGGCTTCCAGCCGGTGAGTGGCATGAGCTTCCAGCTCATGCTCAGCGGCAAGATGCCGCTGCCACATCCCCGTTCGGTCTTATGGGAGCGGACCAACCCTTCGGCCAAGCGATAGCCTAGCCGCGCGGTAGGAAGCCCTCGCTTCGCCTCGTACCAGATGAGCCAATCAGGGCCGAGCCGAAACGACCGTCCCGATCACGGCGCCAAGGGCGATTACGTTCAGGCCGCCGGATCCAACCTCAAACGCCTGTGCCGAACGTTCGGCGGATATTAAGGCATGAAGCCCTGGAACGCGTTCTTTCTCGTCACGCTACTGGGAGCCGCGTGAGGGTAGCCGATGTGCGGAATCGGCCCGGATGCGCAGCCTGCCCTATAATGTCGTCATGATCAGACTCGCATGGCTGACGCTCCTCTCGGCCCTGGCCACGCACTGCGCCGCCGCTTCCGGACCGACGGTTTTCAAGTCCCAGGTCCCGGGGCTGAAGGTCTATTACTACGGCATGGTCAAATATGAGGAGGGGAGCAAGCCCGACCTCATCCGGCGCTCCTTCGTAGCTCGGT
>DATJYD010000253.1:0-2937 GCA_035499755.1 Fimbriimonadaceae bacterium | reverse complement strand
GATGTGGAGGACATCGCGCAGCAAGTGTTTTTGAAGGCGTACTTTTCGATCAGGAGATTCGATCAGCGCGCCGCGTTCAGCACCTGGCTGTACAAGATCACGGTGAACGAATGCTGGGATTTGCTGCGGAAAAGGAAAGTGCGACCGCTGATGTACGAATCGGACCTGAACGAAGAGCAAGCGCACAAGTACCAGTCGCGAGAAGAAGGCGGGGAATACGGGTTGAACGTAAGCGAGAGGCTGGAGGCAAGAGAGCAGGTGGAGCAGTGGCTGGATTGCCTGGACGAGAAGGATCGAACGATGCTGGTATTGAAGGAAGTGCAGGGATTCACGGTGGAAGAAATTGCGGAACTCATGGGACTGAACGGGAATACGGTGAAAGTGAGATTGTTTCGTGCTCGTCAGCGAGTGGCGGAACGGATCCGACGGAAGAAACGGGCCGCCGGAGTATGACGGGGGAAGTTGGAAGAACGAGCCAGGAATTAGTGGAAAACGAGGTGCTGTCGAATGAGTGATATCCGGAGAATGGGCCGCCCAGAATGCGATGAGGTGTTGAACGAACTGGAAGAAGTGAAGGGAAACCGGGCTACAAAATCCGAAGTAATGTCGGCGTTGACGGTCGAGTCCAAGAGGCATGCAGAGGCATGTGCGGACTGCCGGGCGTCGATTGAGGATTTTGTGGAGGTGCAAGAGGCGCTGGAGGCGATGCGGACGTCGGCGGTGGAACCAGGGCCGTGGTTTGCGACACGAGTGATGGCGGCAGCGAAGGCCGCAGAACGCGAAATCGAAGAGCGGAAGGAAGGCGTGTGGGTTGGCGTGCGCCGGTTGGCGCCGCGTCTGGCGGCGTTTGCCGCGTTGTTGCTGGTGCTGGGCGGGACGTGGGCCATGGAATTGAGGCGTCGAGACGTGGCGTCGGGCGAGGCGCGAGTCCGACAGGTGGAAGGATTGTTCGAGGCGGGTCCGAACGCCGCGCAGAATGATGATATTGTGGCGACGGCAACCGAGGGCACACGTCCATGAATCCGGACACGCGGAAGAAAGCGGGCTTGTGGTTAGTATTGGTGTTTGTGCTGGGGGCCGCGGTCGGAGGAGTGTTCGGGTACAGCTTTGCGCACCGCGCACAGGCTGACGAACCGAAGGCCCAGGCGCCGCTGAGCGAGCCGGAGCGTCGCGCGAAACGCATGGCGGAGATGACGAAGGAGTTGGGGCTGACGGACGACCAACGCACGAAAATTGATGCCATCATTCATCAGACTCATGATGCGATGAAGGACGTGCGGGACAAATCGGAAGCGGACGTCGATGCATTGCGGCAACGCGCCAGGGATGAGATGCGGTTGATCCTGACGCCGGAGCAGAAGCCGAAGTTTGAAGAGATGGTGCAGCGGATGGATGCGGAGAGAAAGAAAGCGGCGGCCGCGGCGCAAGGAAAGTAAAGGAAGTCGACAGCTGGGAGCCGACAGCTCGCAGCTAGAACCTGCCTGGAACGTTTGATTCGGTGACAAGACGCAATGGTTGGAATCCTTCGCGCGTAAGGCGCGCTCAGGATGACAGACTGTTGTGTGTGTCGGCGCCGAAGCAACCGCGCTGCGTCTGCGCGGCCAGGAATGGCCGTGCCACGGATGCTGACAGCCCGGTAGCCGTTAGCCGATAGCGGAGAGCCAAGAGCTAGCAGCTAAGAGCCAATAGCTGGAAACCTGCCTGAGAGGTTTGATTCAGTGACAAGAGCTAGAGCTCTACTACGAGCTTGCCTATGTTTTCGCCGCGGAAGAGCATGTTGATGGCGTCGGGTGCCTTCTCAACGCCTTTGACAATGGTGTAGTGATCCTTGAGTTTGCCCATCATCTTCCACATGCCGAGCTGCTTGCCGGCGTCCATAAACTTCGCAGCATAATCGAGAATAATGAAGCCTTCGACGCGAAGGCGTTTGATCAGCACGCGGCCAAAGCTGGAGAGCGACGGAGCGAGGTGCGTGTAGCCGGAAATGAGACCGCACAGGACGACGCGGCCGTGGAGATTCATGCGGTCGAGAACCGCCTCCATGATTTCACCGCCCACGTTTTCAAAGTTGATGTCGACGCCCTTGGGAGTGGCGGCCAGGAGTTGTTGCTTCCAATCGGGCTGCTTGTAGTTGATGGCGACATCGAAGCCCAGCTCGTTCCTGATCCATTTGCACTTTTCATCCGAACCGGTGATGCCGATGACGCGGCAACCGTGGATCTTAGCGATCTGCCCGGCGATGCTGCCAGTGGCACCGGCGGCGGCAGAGACGACGAGGGTTTCGCCGAGCTGGGGCTTGCCGATCTCGAGGAGGCCAAAGTAGGCGGTCATGCCATTGACGCCAAGGGTGCCGAGGAAATTGACGTCAGAGAGGAATGGGACCGAAGGGAGTTTTTGAACGGGATAGCGCTGGTCGCCGGAGAGAAGAAGGTATTCCTGAAGGCCGGTCAGGCCGAGAAGCTTGTCGCCCTTTTTGTAGTCAGGATGGCGCGATTCGACGACTTCGGCGAGGCCGAAGGAACGCATGACTTCGCCGAGAGAAACGGGAGGCATGTACTGGGGAATGTCGGCCATCCAGACGCGCATGGTGGGGTCGATGGAGAGGTATTTGACGCGCGCGAGAGCTTGGTCATCAGCAAGCGGAGGGATGGGGGATTCAGTGAGTTGGAGAACCTCCGGAGTGATGAGTTCTTGAGGGCGAGCAGCGAGAATCCATTGGCGATTTGTGGGCATGGGGAAAGGATAGTCCAAGATGGAGAGCGGAGGAAAGACAGAGGAGGAAGATCGATTTGGGGAGAGAAAGCGCTGAATGACTGTAACGTACGGGTGGAAGGTGACTCGTATGGAGGCGGGCGTGCCAGCGGAGGAATCGATGCAAGTTCATATACCGAGAGAGCGGCCGGTGAGTTGGGAGGAGAGACGAGGAGCAGTGCGGCA
>DATJYD010000252.1:0-3688 GCA_035499755.1 Fimbriimonadaceae bacterium | reverse complement strand
GATTTACGGCGATACGTATGAGGAAATGCTCCACCGGCCCCAGGTGGAGTTCGTCCCGAAGGATTAGGCTCTGCGGCTACCCCTTTTGGCTTCCGACCCATCAATGGTGAGCGCCGACAAGCCACCTCGTCCGTCTCTCTTAGCAAATGCTTAAAGAGTTCAGAGAGTTCATCGCCAAGGGAAACATGCTCGACCTTGCGGTCGGTATCGTGATCGGCGCCGCCTTCACGGCGATCGTCAATTCCCTCGTCAAAGACATCATCACCCCGATCCTCGGGCTGTTCGGCAGCCGCAACTTCGACCAATACACCTGGACCCTGAAGGAGGGCGTCACCCTCAACTACGGTTCGTTCATCACGGCGGTGATCAACTTCCTGATCGTCGCCTTCGTCTTGTTCGCGGTCGTGAAAGCGGCGAACCGATTCCGCCGAAAGGAAGAGGCGCCTGCTCCCGAGCCGGCTCCGTCCAACGAGGAGTTGCTTCTCACCGAGATTCGCGATTTGTTGAAAGCAAAGACATAAGTCGCATGCCCAGGTTAGCGGACCGCCGTATGCACTCGCCAAAGGTCTGGTTTTTGCTAGGGCAATATGATGACGGCTTTAACAATGGTTAGCTAACTCGCTAGCACGTTTCGTATCATATTGGCGGGGCCATGGTAAACGAGACAATGCTCGCGATTCCGCAGGGCGCGTTGCGGAAACTGGAATTCTTGTCAGGAGACTATTCGGGGGTTCAGACGCTGTATCCACCCGGCGGCGACGTCGTGTCCTACAACGTGAGTTGCTGCATCGCGCGCGAAGCTTGCGACCGATTCGTCAGGATCGAGTTCTTCGGCGAAGTCCCCGAACTCGGAGTCGAGACCTTCACGGCGATGGTCACGTTCAGCGCCGCCGATTCCTGCTACAAGATGTGGCTTTTCTCGTCCCGCAGCGAAGAGCCTCTCCACATGAAGGGCGAGCTTCGAGACCACGGCCTCGTCATGATCTCCCAGCCTTGGGTGATGCCGTGGGGTCTGCAACGGCTCCGAAGTACCTTCGTTCCTTACATCGACGGATCTTTCGAGCTTTTGACCGAGCTGTGGTCACCGGACGGCTACGTCAAGTTCCGGCAAACGCTGTTTCGCCGACGGGCTCTTGCCCTCTGACTTCTACGAGCCCGCGAGCGGGTATAGAAGACAGCATGGTTTCTAAGATTCCGAACTCTGCATTCGGCGTTCGTTTTGCGACGATCGCTCTTGCGCTCGGCCTCGTCTTCGCGGTATCCGGTTGCTCGTCTTCATCGGGAGTCTCGAGCGGCTCGGGGACGTCGGTTGCGGATAGCCAGGCGCCCACGGACGCGTCCACTCCGGCGAGCCCTTCGGCTGCTCCTTCCACCCCTCCTGCCACGCCCGCCGATACCACTCCGATCGAGGACCGAAAGCCCAAGCCTGGCGACGACGTCGCGGTAATGGACACGAGCCTGGGCCGGATCGTCATCATGTTCTTCCCGGACAAGGCGAAGAAGACCGTCGCCAACTTCGAGACCCTCGCGAAGAAGGGGTTCTATAACGGAACCAAGTTCCATCGCGTTATCCCCGGATTCATGATCCAGGGCGGCGACCCCAACACGAAGACCAACGCCAAAGACACTTGGGGGATGGGCGGACCCGGCTACTCGATCCAGGATGAGTTTAGCGACGTCCACCACGCCCGGGGGATTGTCAGCATGGCCCATTCCGGGGCTCCCAACTCCGGTGGCAGCCAGTTCTTCATCGTGGTGAAGGACGCCGGATTCCTCGACGGCCAATACGCGGCCTTCGGCAAGGTCGTGTCGGGGATGGACGTTGCCGATAAGATCGTGAATGTGCCCGTGGTCTCGAAGAGCCAGCCGGGCCGGCCGCCTCAGCCGGGCGACGACCGGCCGAAGAATCCGCCGGTTATCAAGTCGGTCAAGATCGAGAAGTGGCCGGTCAAGTAAGAAGCCGGCATCTTTGACAGGGATCGGAAGACGGGGGCCTGCCGACGATATTCGCGTGTTTGTCGGTGGCTACCCGTCGATGAGTTCCTCGATCCTGACCGCGCTCGAATCCGCGGGCAGCAAGATGGATCAGGCCGTCGGCGCGATCGATCCCAACGACCCCGGCAGCTATGTCGACGCCGCGATGGCGATGTCTTCGGCCAAGCTGGACATGGGTGTTGCCGGCGCCTTGGCGCGAACCCAAAACGAGATGTTCGCGAGCACTCTGAACATGCTCGTCTGAAAACTGGCCCCGCCTCCTGGGCTAACGATCCAAAGAGCCCCGCAAACGGCGAAACGCGCCGAGAGACAAGCAAGCTCGTCATCTCAGCGCGTTAAACCCCTGGCAAGCAATCCTGCCTTGCGGCAAGCTCCCTTGCTCGGAGCGCCGAGCCTTGGCTTTTGGAGAGTACGACTTCCCTTGCGGGAAACCAACTCGTCCTAAGCCGCCGCTCAGTTTGGCTCGGAAAGGATCCGGAGCAAGCCCCGAGTCCCTCCTGCTTCCGCCGCAGGGACGAACCCACGCGGCTCAAGCCGAGCCTTACAACTTCCCGATGCAATCCGGAAACTATCCTTGCTTCTCCGGCGCTACGCCCGCTTGGCAACTGGTCCAAGGAACCCCGCGAGTGTGGCGTTCAGTTGTTTGCATCCAGTGGCGGCGTTCTTGATCCTGCCGGCCTCGGCCCCGAAAGGCCCTCCCGAAGTCCTCGGGAGCGATGCGATGCTTCTGGATCGAGAGGATGCGATCTCCATCTTCCGGTTTCCCGGCCCGGTGGACTCGATCCGTCCACCGCAGTTGCATGAATACATTACCAGGCTCTTTCTCAAATGCCAAACACTTTTTTTGATTCTTTTCCACAGGGGCTTGTGGAAAAAGTGGGATAACCTGTGGGTTAAGACTAATCGCTGTAGACATGCCGAAATGAACTGAAAGACGGCTCATTCGCGCACAGTGGACGATGCTCTACAGGAACTTTCCACAACTTTTTTTCGCGCATCGTCGCGCGCAGGCGTTTCTTGCTACCGCGAACGCAAAATGCACGCGTCGTGTGGAAAACAATGTTAAGACGCGGGCTCCGTGCCGGAACCGGACTTAAGATCCCCCAAGAGCGTCCGAACCCGCGAACGCAGCCAGGTGTCCTAGTTGTTGAGGAGTCCGTTTCCTCTCGGATCAGGCCATGGAACCTATCGACGTCAGGGTTGAGACGACTTTTGCCCAGGCGCTGCGATGCGTTCAGTATCGGTTGCCCAGCCCGGACGGCTTTCGGAGCCCGGGCTTCATCCTCGCGGTCGGAGCGCGCTACGGATTGATCGGAGTCGCTGCCGTGCACCATCTCCTCCTGACCGCCGCCAATGACGCGGAAGAAAAGCCGATCCTGGATTCCATCGAGTCCTGGGAGACTCTGGTGACCGATCACATTCGTTGGGATGTTGCCCACCGCTTGCCGTTTGCCGTGACGCGGGAAAGCTCTCAGTTGGTTGGCCGAGTCGCGTCCCTTCCACTTCGCAGCTACCTGCCGTTGTATCGGCGCCTGTGCCCCCTGTCGATGGCTCTCGAGTTGGTCGGCCAAGCATTGGCTTCGGATCACCGGACGATGGTCTGGGGCGGCTGGGGGTGGTTGCAGCGCAAGGCGGCCATGCGCTGCTTTCGTTCCAGCGTGCGGGAGTCCAAGGAGTACGCGATTCATTTCTT
>DATJYD010000251.1:0-6046 GCA_035499755.1 Fimbriimonadaceae bacterium | reverse complement strand
CGCGGTCGCGCCAGGCTCCTGCCTGGCGCGACCGTTTGCTTTCTTCGGGCCACGCCCTCAGCCCTTGGTAGAATTGAGCAATGCCTTTGCCTCTCCAGACTGGCGCACGCTCCGTATGGAGGATTACAGAGTTAAGGCCCTCGATCCTTCAATTCTCGAATCCTTCAATCCTTGAATCCTGGGTCCACCGGCCGGAGAGGGAGTCCTGAGCATGGCCGAACGCAAGCTCCTCCTCGAACACGCGCACGACTCCGCTTACGGCACTCTCGCCGGCTACAAGAAGACGGGAGGCTACCGGGCGCTCGAAAAGGCCCTGAAAATAGAGCGCCAGGCCGTGATCGACAACGTCAAGGCGTCCGGGCTGCGGGGCCGGGGAGGCGCCGGCTTCCCCGCTTGGATCAAGTGGAACGGGATTCCGAAAGACAAGAAGGGCCCGAGCTACATGATCTGCAACGCGGACGAGGGCGAGCCGGGAACTTTCAAGGATAAGCAGCTCATGGAGCAGACGCCGTTCCTGCTCGTCGAGGGCATGACGATCGGCGGCTACGCGACGAACTCCGAGTCCGGCTACATCTACATCCGCGGCGAGTTCATCGACGCCGCGAAGGCCCTGCGAAAGGCCATCGACGAAGCCTACGCGGTCGGCCTCCTCGGCAAGAACATCCTCGGCTCCGGATACAGCTTCGACCTCTACATCCATCTCGGCGCCGGCTCCTACGAGTGCGGCGAGGAATCGGCTCTCATGTCCTCGCTGATGGGAGAGCGAGGCATGCCCAGGCTCAAGTTCCCCCACGCCCCCCTCCCCGTCATCGCCGGCGTCTGGGAGCGCCCGACCGTCATCAACAACGTCGAAACCTACGCGTGCGTCCCGTTCATCATCCAGAACGGCGGCGAATGGTATGCCACCCTCGGCGCCTCGACCAAGAACTCGCGCGGCACCAAGATCTTCTCCGTCTCCGGCCATGTGAACAAGCCCGGCAACTACGAGATCGAGTTCGGCACGCCGCTGATGGAACTCCTCGATCTCGCCGGCGGCATGAAGGGCGGAGCCCTGAAAGCCTGCGTCCCCGGCGGAAGCTCGGTGCCGATCATCGACGCCGAGATGTGCGGCCGCGCGATCCTCGGCTACGAGGAGATGGCCGACGTCCAGTCCATGGTCGGCTCGGGAGGCTGCATCTTCCTCAACGAGCACACCTGCATCGTCACCTTCATCTGGCGCACCGCCCTCTTCTATGCGAACGAGAGCTGCGGCAAATGCACGCCCTGCCGCGAAGGCACGCGCTGGCTCTTCCAGATCCTCGATCGGATCCTCCACGGAGGCGGCCGCGAAGGCGATATTCAGCTCCTGAAGGACATTTGTTCGCAGATCGACGGCCGCTCCTTCTGCGGCCTCGGCGACGCCGCCGCCTGGCCCGTCGCCGCCGCCCTCCGCGTCTTCCCGCAGGAGTTCGAGCACTTCATCGAGCACGGCCACAGCATCGTGGCAGGCGAGCCGACGCTCGCGATGGCGGCCATGGCCCCCTGAGCGTGGCACGGGCGGCCCGCCCGTGGTTTTCATGACCGTCCCGGTCATGGGCGCGGTATGGCGCGGCTGAAGGGACTCGAACCCCCGACTTCTTCCTCCGGAGGGAAGCGCTCTATCCACTGAGCTACAGCCGCGTCTGAGTCCGAATGATACCCTTGGAAGCTCGGCGCCCCGGCGGTCAGAATCCGCGCGATTCGACCACGATGCGCCGGATCTCATCCATGAACTCTTTTCGGTCCTGGGCGATCCGCTCTGCTTCCCGCTGGCGCAGGTATTCCCTCCTCGAGTCGTCGTTCAGATATCTTTGCCCCTTGATGTCTGAGTTCTGCAGTTTCTCGAGCCACGCCCGAAGTTGGCGAGAAATCGCCTCGACCTGCAATTTCAAATCTGAGATCTGAGATTTGAGATTGTCGAATCCGGGAAGCAACTCGACGACACAGAGCATGGACCGCACCTCGCCGGCAGAGCCGCGAGCGATGTAAAGAAAGGTGACGAGTTCGCTCGTCGTTCCACGCTCAAAGCCCTCGGCGATGTTGTTCGAAATCGACAGCGCCGCTCTCTCGAACTGACTGCGCAGGTCCGAGCGCCGGCGCAGCAGTTGTTCACATTCGTCTGAGAAAGTGTAGAGCTCGAGGAGGAACTTGACCGCTGCCTTCCAGGCTGGGAGGTCTTCGAATCGCTTGTATGTCATGAATTCGATGCTACCGTGTGCCCATCCGGCGCCATAGGATCGAGCTCGCATCTCAAATCTCAAATCTCGCTCGAATCTGAGATCGCTCGCCGGGCCTGTCGGAAGACGCGGGGGCCTGGCGGCCAACCCATGCCCTGGGGTCCCAAGCCACGCGGGGCTCGTTCAACCTCGACGCTCAGACCCCGGGGCGCCCGCCACAGACTCGGAGATGATGCGGATGCGCGCGACAGCTTAGGATAGAAAGAGCGAGCAGCCAGCGCTCGGGCGCCGGTCGCACCTGGAGCGAAGGGGGGGCGGCACATCAGAGGGCGGCGCCCCGTCTAGGTGGCCGATCCCTTCGACAGCTTCCGAATCTCCTGCTCGAACTGCTGACGGTAGTAGTCCCGATTGTACGGCTGGTCACCGAATTCATTGCCGACCTCCGACAGGCGCTTCTTGAAGTAAGCCAGAAACTCGGCGTCGAAGCCCTTGCCCCGCAGACGGTCCGCGGCGTCGATCGCGAGGCGGTCCTGTTCGCTCTTGTGCTGCCAAACCGCGTCCTGATCCTCGGCCGGCGGCATGGGGCGGGCAATCGCGCGCTCGAACAGCGAATGAACGGCCGCGTCGATCTTCGCGCTCCGGAACGTGCTGACGGCCTCGACGATCTCGTTCTGGTCGCCGACGTCCGCGATCCCGTCGAATACGTTCCGGTAGGGATCGAAGCCGGGGAACAGAGTCTTGAGCAACCGTCTTTCTCTCGCCTTCGGTTCCTTCGGATCGTTGTCGGAGTTCGCCCTTTCCCAGATTCCGTGTGGAATGCGGCCGGCTGCCGCCGCGCCCAGCTTCTGGACGGCCCCCGCGTCGAGCGTCCGCCAGGTCTCCGGATCGTCGGTCTTCACCATCTTGTCGGCCCAATCCCAGAGCGCGGAGCTGTCGTAGAGCTTGCGGTCGAGGAGCTTGACCGCGAGCTTCTCCCCGTCGGCATGATAGTAATACAGCATGCGCTTGACCGCCTCGGCCGGTCTCCATGGGGAAAGGTCGCAGGCGTCAGCCTCGAGCTGCGCTCGGTGCCCCTCCGCCGTCAGCCCACCCCAATCCGCCTTAACTGCCTCCGCCAACGCCGGGGTATGAACCGGTGAGTTGATGACTTCGCAGGCGCTGGGCTGGTAGCGAAGCGCGCAGAAGTTCCTGTCCACGATCTGTCCGATCGCGACGAAGCACATGTCGCCGACCTTGACCGTGTACTTCTCGCCGGAAACGCGATTCCGAAAACCGATGTCCATCCCAACCTGGTTGATTCCGCCGGGCTGCCTTCTCGGGTTTGAATAGCGGGGGTCGTATTCGTCGGAGAACCACATCGCTCCGAACCCGAAGCCGTGAGTTTCGACGAGCTTCGTCGGCCGGCTGTCGCGCAAGTGGGCGATCAGACTGGGCAGGGCGGCCACCCCCATCTGAACCAGCTTGCGCATCGTGGGGTCCACGGTGGGCTTTGCCGATCCAAGGATGCCGCCATGGAATTGAGGCTGCTCGTCGATCGCCATGAACTGGGAGGCCCAGGCCGTCGGATGCGCTCCCGCCGTCGGCTTGCCGAAATCGACCAGTTGACCGATCAGCCGCTCCGCATTCGCGTTCCGGGCGTCGCTTTTGGCCACCGGCGAGTGATGGCCAGGTTCGAAAGCCGGCGCCGACACAAGGAGGCCCGCGAGCACGAAAGCGGTTCTCATGCTCCCATGGTACGACCGATCGCCGTTAGGTGTTTAGCTTTGCTTCATCGGCCAGACCGTGACGAGTCCGAGCAGACGTGTGCCAAACCCGGCGAGCGCCGGTTCATCTCCGGTTGAGCTGGGAGCAGGCGTGGCCTCCGGTGCGCCCCTTAGCTGGAGCGAGGCGCGACTCTTCGTGAATCGGAATCGAACGTATAGAGCTTCTCGAGGGCTTCGCTGACCGCCGTCCATCGCGGGTACGCGTAGACCTTCTGCATAGCCTCAGCCCGCAGCTTGTCGTACTCCTCGCGATTCAGCTCGTCGAGCTTTCGAGGAGCGAAGCTGTTCGAACGGGTGTCCCGCCCGGCGTGCTCGACGATCGCGGTAAGCGGCGGCAAATTGTGCTCCGCGCAGACGTGGTCTCGGATCCACCCCAGGGCGCTGCTGAAAAGGCGCGTCTCTCCCCGAACGTACTCGCAGAGTTCTCCGGTGTTCGTCACGCGGCCGTTATTGGCACATTCAGCCAAGTAAGGGAAGATACGGACGGCAAGCGGAATGTGCGGGGGTAAAGCCATATACGGTAGTCTACCCTATTCTCGAAAATAGTGACACATTCCGGCGAATTGCGCCGGCCAAGCTCCAATCGTCTCCACGCGTCAGGGGCAAAGACCCGCACCCGCTCTTGGTCGCCGATCGCATCCTGGAACAAGGGGTGGTAAGCCGTCTTTCACCAAACCCAGGAACGAGTGACGGATCGCATCTCCAGCGTCTGCACGCAAGGGCTGAGGAGCGCTTTTCGACTTTCTTGCCCCGTGGAACTTCAGCGTCGGGCTGGCATCGTGACCCGCGCCCGCCCGCTCCCTACGTCCTCTCCTTTCAAATCTCAGATCTCAAATCTCAAATGACAGCCTTGCGCGCAGACGCTGGAGATGCTTGGAAGACCTGTGTTCTTGGTTTTGAGGAAAGACGGCGGTTGGGAATGGGGCCTAACACTATTCGGAGGCAACATGCAAAGAACCCCCCTAGTCGAATCGGCTCCGCCTCCGAGGCGGTGGATCTCGGTGGATTCTGTGGTTCGGCCCCCTTAAGCAAACAGCATTGCCATGAGCCTTGCGTATTCGCTTGTCCGTCTACCATTGTCTCCTAGACTGCTCAGCAGACGGAGCCACTCCCATCCCTCGTCCCCTCATCCCCTCGAGTCGGCCATCATCTCATTGTGCGGCGCATCTTCGACAATCTTCGGTCCGCCCTCCAAAACCTGAGGCAGCTTTGGCAGCGATCCCTCCTCAGCGCGATCGGCATCATGGTCGGCGCGGTCGCCATCGTCCTCCTCGTCAGCATCGCCAAGGGGGTCAAGGCAGACATCAAGGACCAGGTCGAGGACATCGGCGTCAACATCCTTATCGTCATCCCCGGCCGCATCGGTCCGAACGGCTTCAGCCCCAACCTCGCCGGCCAAAGCCTGCTCACCGAAGCCGACGCCGAGCGACTCGCCCAAGTCCCCGGCGTGGTGCGGACGGCGCCCTGGGCCTTCGTCGGCGGTGGCATCCGGCGAGGCGACAAGACCGCCGCGCCGATTCTCGCCGCGACCACCCCCGCCTGGTTCCAAATGCATCCGACCCATCTCGAAGCCGGACGCGTCTTCGGCCCCGATGACGATCGCCGGGCCGTCTGCGTGCTCGGCTCGCTCGCCAAGGAGCAGTTGTTCGGCAAGGCCCCCGCGATCGGCCAGGAGGTCGTGATCAATGCCCGGCGTTACCGGGTAATCGGGATCACGGAGGACAAGAGCGCGGAGCAAAGCCTCTTTTCGATGGGGAGTTTCCAGAACCTCGTCTACGTGCCCTACCGCCATCTGCTCGACCTCGAACCGAAGACCCAGACCCAGCGCATCATGATCCAGACCCGCCCCGACGTAGAGCCGCGTCCCCTCATCGAGCGCCTCGAGGACGTTCTCGGCCGGCGCCTCGATCGTCAGGAGTTCCAGGTCATCACCCAGGAGGATCTCCTCGGTCTCGTCTTCAAGGTCATGAGCATCCTCACCTGGCTCCTCACCGGCCTGACCTCCATCGCCCTGTTCGTCGGAGGCGTCGGCATCATGACCGTCATGCTGATGTCGGTGAACGAACGCTCGAAGGAGATCGGGATCAG
>DATJYD010000250.1:0-2116 GCA_035499755.1 Fimbriimonadaceae bacterium | reverse complement strand
GGGATCGGCGAAGAAGTCGGCGGCATAGAAGTCTTCGAGACGTTTCGTAAAATCCGGCAAAGGCTGGATCGCCGAATTCAGCCAGATCGCGTTGGCGATCGTCACATCCGGACCGGAAAGATTGTCGGCGAGCGCCTTATTGGCGGCGTTGACCTGGTCCAATGGAACCTTGCCAAAGCCAAGCACGCTACGCAGCGAGTCGACGCTCTTGCCCGCGGTTCCATTCAGCAAAGTCGACAGTGCGAACTGCATCGAGATAGGCGAAAAGCAGATGTTCTTGCCTCGATCAGTCGCCACGATCTGGTCTTTCAGACGGAAGGCAAACGCGTCCAGGGAATCGGCAAGGGGCTTTTCGGCGGCGAGTTGGTCCGGCGTCGGCGCGCTTCCGTTGTCGCTGTAGCTCTCGCCGTGGTGGCCGCAGCCGACCAAGAAAATGCCGATGAGGACGATCCAAGAACGCGGAAGTCGCGCTTTCATGCCCGTACTGTCGCACACTTCATCCGGTGGCTCAAGTCCATCAAAAGACGGACGGCCGTCATTCCTCGGGTCTGCCGGATCGACCCATGCGGTCGTCTGCCGCAGCCCCAAGGTTTCCCCGTCGGAAGCTCACCGCGCGGGGCGTGACCGGGCATCCAAACGCCCCGAACAATTGCCGCCCAGGGCCGAGTCATACACAGTAATCCACAGGGGAGGAGTTCGATGTCGAGAAGAGGATTTCTTGCGCTCGCGGCCCTCGTCGCCGCCGTTCCGGCCTTCGCCCAGCTTCGGGCGATCACCTACGTGACCGGGCTGAACAACCCGATGTACATGGTCCAGGACCCCACTCGACCCGACACCCAATACGTGCTCCAACGCTCCGGCGAGATCAAAGTCGTCGTCAACGGCGCGATCCAAGCGACCGATTACCTCAACCTCACGTCCCTGACGACCACCGACGGCGAGCGCGGCCTTCTCAGCATGGCCCTCGCCTCCGATTTCGCCACCAGCGGTTACGCCTACATCGAATACACCGACACGAGCGGCAATATCGAGATCAAGCGCTATACCCGCTCGACGTCGAATCCGCTCACTCTCGACCCTTCCACCGTCCACAACGTCATCACGATCCCCCACTCCATGTACGACTTCCATAACGGCGGCACGATCGCCTTCGGTTCGGACGGCTATCTCTACTGCGGGGTCGGCGACGGAGGGCCCGAATACGATCCCAACAACAACGCCCAGAATCCCAATCTTCTCCTCGGCAAAATGATCCGAATCGATCCGAGCAGCGACGACTTTCCGTCCGACGATACAAAGAACTACGCCATCCCGCCAACCAATCCGTTCGCCAACGGCAGCGGTCCGGTCTCAGCCCTGCCGGAGATCTGGGCATTCGGCTACCGCAACCCCTTCCGCTATTCGTTCGATAGCCCGGGCCTCGGCGGAAACGGCGGCTTGGTCGTTGGGGACGTTGGGCAGGACGCCTGGGAAGAGGTCGACTACGAGCCGGCCGCTCACGGAGGCCGCAATTACGGATGGAAGCAGCGCGAGGGTTTGCACGACTCGGGGCTCGGGGGAACGTCGGCTTACACGCCGCTGACCGACCCAATCTACAACTGCCCGCACAATGGCCAGTCGTCGGCGATCATCGGCGGGTACGTCTACCGCGGGGCAGGACTCGGCCCCGCCTTTCAGGGCCGCTACTTCTTCGCCGACGACGAGCAGGGGAAGGTCTGGTCGATGGCGTTGAGCTACGATGCCAACGGCGAGGCGACGGGCTCAGATATTCAGGACCACACGTCGGAACTCGGCACGAGCGCGATCGGCAATCCTTCGGCTTTCGGAGAGGACTCGAACGGCGACCTGTATGTGATCAACCTGACCGGCGGCTCGATCTCGATGATCGCCTCGACGACGATGACGATCACGGGACATGTGACATTGCAGCAGTGGCTTGGGCCGGTCGCGGGCCAGCAGATCACGATCGGCGTACGCAGGCCGGGTTCGACGACGAACTTGGACACCTACACCACGACGCTCGACGCGCTCGGCGACTTCTCGGTCACGACGAACCGAATCGGCCACTACGACGTTGCGATCAAGGCCTCTCACTGGCTGCGCAAGGTCGATCACG
>DATJYD010000249.1:0-12818 GCA_035499755.1 Fimbriimonadaceae bacterium | reverse complement strand
CTTCGGCAGCGGAGGCAGGTGGATCCGGGCGGAGGTCGACGCCGCGGCCGTGGCCGTAGACACGCCCCGCTCATAGAGGTAGAGCGCGAGCGGCTCTCCCGTGTCCGACCAGAAAGTCAGGATGGCGACATCCTTCCGGTTCCTCGTGAATCTCGCGCCGAACTGGAGACGCGCGTCCAACCCGGAGTCGAGGGCGTTCCTTGGCGTCAACCACTCGACTCCGCAGTCGTTCGGGACGCCGAGCCGAGCCGCGTAGTCGAGCACATAGGCTTTCGACCGCGCACGATCGGTAAACCTCAGCTTGATCGGCGCCTGCGAGTTCGGCCGTTTGCCGGGCCTCAGGTTCATGAAGGCCACGATCCGTCCGGTCTTGCTGTCGACGTCGATTCGGTAGCGCTCGCCACTCAAACTCCAGGCGCGGATGTTCGTGAGAGACTGCGGCTCGAGCCAGCACCGGTTAGGGTCGAAATCGCCCGCCGGCAAGCCGATGGACTTGACGAAAGCCGCCGCTTTCGCCTCTGCCTGATTCAGCGGAATGTCCCCGGGTCCGGGCCGCACGGGACCCCATTGCAAAGAAGTCGATCCTCGCCCGGAGGGCGCACGGGTCTGGCCGAATGCCGTCGCCCACGCAGCCAGCCCGATTGCTATGACGCAAGGAAAACGGTCGATCTTCATGGGTTCGTTGCTCCTCCATTGTGTGTCCGCATGGACCCACGGGGTTCAAGCGGATTGGGATATGGGCAGGAAGCCCGCAAGAACGCCGACAACCATGACGAGAAGTTTCGTCCCGCGGTTTTTGAGGACGCCTTGCCGAACGAGCCATCCGGGCTCCGACGGGCCACACTCGACAGCCGGAGGCGGTCACCACTACGGCAGGAAGTGCCGCTCCTCCATGAACTCGCGGATCTCCCGCGAGAACACCGCGAAGTCGTCGGGGTCGTACTTGACTTCGCTCGTGTAGAACTGGGCGAGGGACGTGATCCCGCGCTCCTCCGCCATCGCCTTCAGCTCCGGGTGGGACATGTAGCGCTCCCAGCCCTTGACCTCCCGATCGCGGAAGATGGCGTCGATTTCGTCCCGCGAGGGCCGATGGTAGGTCTCCTCGTGGATCATCGCGGAGGCGGGGAGGCGGTCGCGCTTGGGCGGATCTTCGTCCGGATAGCCGACCACGATCGTGGTCACCGGCACGCAGGTGTCGGGCAGTTCGAGCAGATCGGCGATCTTCCTCATCGAGAAGAGCGTCGTCCCCATGTAGCAAATCCCCAGCCCGCGCGCCTCGAAGCCGAGGCAGACGTTCTGCGCGACGATCGTCGTGTCGACGAGGGTCACGTGGTAGCCGACGAGGTTGTTGAAATTGTCCCTCGCGCCGCGTGCCCTCAGCCACTCGCGGGTGCGGAACCAGTCCCCGCAAAAGGTGATGAGAAGCGGCGCTTCGAGGATGAACGGCTGCTCGAAATGCAATTCGTAGAGCCTTCGCTTTCGCTCCTCGTCCCGAGTGAGGATCATCGTCACGCAGTTCAGATTGCCCGACGACGAAGCGCCCGCGATCGCCTCGGCGCAGACCTGGCGCACGAGGTCGGGATCGATCGGGTCCGGCTTGTACTTGCGGATCGACCGGTGACGGTTGAGAACGTCGGCGACTTCAGGCATTCGATGCCAGTGTACAGCCGCGCGTGCGAGGTTTCGGGGCCTCGACGATCCGTCATCACGGGCTAACGACGATGGTGATGAAAAGGGCTCTTAAAGAAGATAGTGCGTTATACACTATTCGCCAAATCCGGAACCCACAAGAACCAAAATAGACGACATGGTTCGCCTCGCCCGACCCGGCGACTGGCCCGCGATGCAGGTCGCCTTCGCGACCGCCGGCAAGGCTGCATGGACTCATCTCTTCGACGAAGAATTCCTCGGCCGCCTCGCCCCGCCTGACCGCTGGCGTCTTGCGATTGAAGACTCCGCTCAAGCGGTCTTCGTCGCCGAGGTCGAGGGCTCGGTCGCCGGGTTCGCCATCGTCCACCATTCCTCCGACGAGGACGCCGGCCCCGAGACCGGCGAGTTGGACTCCTTTTACGTCCATGCCGGCTACTGGGGCCAAGGCGTGGGCAGGGAGTTGCTCCGGGCCGCGGTTCGGCGGCTCGCCGAGATGGGATTCACGACCGCGACCCTCTGGACCGCCGAGTTGAACCACCGCCCGCGCCGAGTCTACGAGCGCGCCGGCTGGGAATTGGACGGCGCCAGGCGCGAGCGGTCGCTCGGCGGCCGTTCCTTCATCGAGCTTCGATATCGACGCGACTTGCCGGATGACTCATGAATCAGGAGGGGTTAGGTCTGACTCAACCCTCGGCACTTCACATCGAGGCGGTTCTGGATCCACTGGGCGAGACGCCGCATCGCTTCATCCGCCGACCGGAAAACCGGAACACCGCGGGTCTGAACCGCCGCCGCCAAGGCGTCGTATTCGCGCCCGGAATCCACGACGAAGACAACCGGCTTCGACGCCTTCGCCCACTCCGAGGCGAGCGGCAGGAAGGAGCCGGGATCGTCGAGTTCGCTCTCCAGCGTGTGAAGCGTGGGGGATAGCGGCACGCACGAGACGATCACCGCGTCGACCTCGTCACGGTTCAGGGCGAGCCGAACCGCGGCCGCATAAGCCGCCTCGCTCGCCATCGGCGTGAGATCGAGCGGGTTGCGCCGGCTCACGAGCTTGTCCAGGCGATGCTCGCCCAGGATCTTTCCGACTTCAGCCTCGAACTCCTCGCCGAGCCTGTCGAGCCGAACGTTTGGCCAATCTCCGGAGAGGCAATCCGCCATGCCGACCGCCTCCATCCCCGCGTTGGTCACCGCGAAGATCCGCCCGTCCGCCACCTTCTTCCCGGCAAGCAAGGTGGCCGCCTCCAGAAGCTGGCTGAACTCGCGGAAGTCGTTCGCGACCAGCGCGCCGGCATGGCGCATCGCGGTTTGGCAGATATCATAGTCGCCCGCAACCGCCGCGGTGTGCCCGGCCGCCGCGCTGCGCCCGCTCTCGGTGCGGCCCGCCTTGTAGAACACGACGGTCTTGCCACGGCGGACCCAGTGCTCGACCGCGCGCAGCGTCTCCAGGCCGTCGAGATTCGCGAATCCCTCCAGGTAGACCGCCGCCACCTGCACATCGCCACGCCGGTCGAGCGCCCAAAGGAGGTCGGACACGGTCACGTCGGACTGGTTGCCGATCGAAATCGTGAAGGCCGGGCTGAGCTGGCTCAGCGAGCTCAGGCGCGACACGATGAACGCGCCGCTCTGGGAGACGATCGCGAGCGGCTGCGTGGGCATGTGACGCCGAGGCGGGAGTTTGGCCGCGGGCACGAAGAACGTGTCGTACCGGCCGGGCCGCGACTGCACACCCATGCAGTTGGGTCCGAGAAAGACTGCCGATCTTGGGTTTGCGGTCTTGGATTTTGGACCTTGACTCCCCGCAGATCCTTCGTCCGGTTCCTCTTCCGTGGCCGATTTCAAATCTGAAATCGGAGATCTGAGATTCCCTGGATCGCCGCTTGACCGACCCCGCAGAATCGCCGCTCCGATGCGCTCGCCGATCTCCTCCGAACCCTCCGTCTCGCCGGCGCCGCCCGAGATCATGATCGCCGAACGGACCTTGCCGGATGCGTTCGCCTCCTCCACGATCTCCGGGATCGCCGATGCCGGCGCGGTGACGATCAGAAGGTCGGCCGGGTCTTCGAGGTCTTCGATTCTCTCGGTTAGCCTTACTCCAGAAGGAAACCACGGCGGAGCGCCTGTGCCGCTCTTCACCACCGTCAAGCGGGCTGGATCGAAGCCGGCGGCGAGGACATTCCCGAGAATGATCCGGCCGAAGCTGTCGGGCTTCGACGAGACACCGACCATCGCGATCGACTTCGGTTCCAGCAGGCGATCGACTTGCTCAGCCGAACGAGGAGGCGCGGCCTTCGCGGCCGTGCGCAAGCGTCCGCGCCCATCCAGCGGAACGAGGTGCTGGTTGAAGAAGGCAAACGGGTTGACTTCCAGCTCCCCGATATCCGGCCCCTCCATTCCGCGGTCGATGCAGAACTGACGCGCGATTGAGATGAAGACGCGGAAGCACCGCAGCAACTCGCGGTCCGAAACAAGCCGGCTGCCGCCCCGGATCTGGCCGGCGAGGATATCGTAGGCCACGGTTTGCCGGAACATGTCGAGGAACTCCTCGGCATCCGTGTCGGTGGCGACGGCTTTGGCGACGGCGATCCCCGGCAGCATCTTTGCCGCCAAGTACTCCGTCTGAACGCCGCCGAGCCCGGCCGCGATTACCGGGCCGAACTCGCGGGTCGCGCGGATGCCGACGAACAGCTCGGTGCCGAGTCCGCGCGCGTCGTGCTCGATGAACTCGACTACGAGCGTCCCCGCGATCGGCGCCTGCCCCGCGTGACGGGCGACCATGCCGTCGATCTCTGCCCGAACCCGCTCCAGATCCTTCGGGACGATGACGACGGCACCCGACTCGCTCTTGTGGACGACCTCGGAAGAGACGAGCTTGATCACCACCCGATCGCCCGGATAGCCGTTGAGCACCTGTTCGGCTATCGTCGATCCCTTCGGGACGAAGGTGTGGCGAGGCGGCGAGATCGCGCCCACGAGTTCGATCAGCCGGTAGACCTCGTGCTCGTAGAGCTGCTTGCGGCCCTCGTCGTAGGCGCCCATGAGAAGGCTCTCGAAGGCATGCGCCTCCGCTCCGGAGAGCTTGGTGGCATCTGTCGGCGCCTCCAATCCGCTGAAGTCGAGGTCTTCGGCGGAGGCGAGATGCTCGGCCGAGAGCGTGGAGATCCAACCGCGGATCGACTCCGGCGACGCGCCCCGGTCGATCGCCTCGAGGTACGCCGCCGCGGCTGTCCGGCCAAAGCGGAATGCCCGGATATTCGTCTCCACGACCCGTTCGCCCTTGCGCGCGAACAGATCTTCGATAGCCGATTCGAGCTCGCGGGCGGTGAAGCCGAGATAGGTCGAGGCCGCGCCGAGGGCCACGATATTCGCGGCGAGCACGCCACCCGCCGCCCGCGCCAGCTTCTCCATGTCGATTGCGACGTGATTCTTGAATGCGGCGATGTGCCCGAGCACGCCCTCGATCGCCGGGTAGTCGGTGATGTTGACCTCGGCGTTCGTGCTCGCGACGACGATCCCGTCCTCGCGAAGCATCTGAACGTAGCGCAACGCTTCCAGGGGCTCGATAGCGAGGATCATGTCGGCCTGCCCGCTCGGGATGAGATCGCTGAACAGCTCCTCGTCTGAGATGCGCAGGTGCGAGTAAACGGCGCCCCCCCGTTGGGACATGCCGTGGACTTCGGCCTGCTTGACATGGAGGCCCCTGGCGAGCGCTGCCATCGAGAGGACGCGCGCGATGGTCAGGATTCCCTGGCCACCTACCCCGGCGATGATGATGTCGTGTCTCATTCTATTCTTGGTTTGGGACTGGTTGGACGAGTGGGCCGGCTAGGAGATCGACTCCATCTATTCGGCCGCAGCCGCCTGAGTCAAGGGCGCGGAGAGCTTCTTCGACTTCACGTGTATGCACGGCCGCCTCGCGACGATCACACTCAAGCCCTGATGGTCGATTGCCCGGCGAATCGCCTCCACGCAGTCCCGGTGGCTCTTCGGCAAGGGCTCGATGACCTGAAGATCCTTCACTCCGAGCCCTTTCAGAATTTCAATGAGTGTCTCTCCGGTGGTCATGGAGTCCTGGGTCCCCGTCATGGCGGTGGTGCCGTTATCCATGATCATCACGGTGATGTTGGCGTCGCTCCGGACCGCCCCGAGAAGACCGGCCATGCCCGAATGGCCGAAGGTTGAGTCGCCGATCGTGCAGACCACGGGGTGAGCCCCCGCCCGCGACGCGCCGTGAGCCATCCCGATCGAAGCCCCCATGTCGACGCAGGCGTGGACCGCCCGGTACGGTGGCATCAGTCCCAGCGCGTAGCAGCCGATGTCGCTGAAGAGGATGGGGTGCTCGAATTGAGCCGTGGCATCGGCAAGTGCGCTGAATGTGTAGGCATGGGGACAGCCTTTGCAGAACTGCGGTGGGCGGCCCGCAACGATCGAATCTCCGTCGATCGGGTGAGGATGCCTGACGCCGAGAACCTCGGCAACCTTGTCCGGCGCCAACTCGCCGTCGACCGGCAGCGTCCCTTCCAGCTTGCCTCGGATCTTCTTGCCGGGAACTCCGAGGAGACCGGTAAGGCGTTGCTCGATGAAGGGATAGCCCTCCTCGATCACGAGAATCTCGTCGCAGTGCGCGACCAAGCTCCGGATGAGCCCGGCGGGCAGAGGGTACTGGCCGATTCGCAGGATCGAGTCCGGCGGATTCGGGCCAAGGGCTTCCCTGACGTAGTTGTAGGCGACGCTGTTGCACAGGACTCCGCGTTTGCCGGCCAATAAGAGCTTATTGAAAGGCGAGGCATCGGAAGCGGCGACGAGATCGGGCTGCAGTTCGATGAGGTGATGGAACCGGATCCTGGCATGAGCCGGGACCAGCGTCCAGTCGTTGGTATCGGGTCTGGGCCGCTCCGCCGCCGATTCGACGGGCGAAGGGCTTTGCTCGCTCTCAATGGCCGAGACGTTCGCCCGGCTGTGAGCCAGCCGCGTCACCAGCCGGAGCATCACCGGCAGCTTGAACTGCTCGGAGATCTCGAATCCGGCCCGGGTCATGTCGTAGCACTCCTGCTGCGTGCTCGGCTCGAGGATGGGAATCTTGGCGAATTCCGCGTAGAAGCGCGAGTCCTGCTCGTTCTGAGACGAATGCATGCTCGGATCGTCGCCGATGGCGAGGACGATGCCCCCGTTTGCGCCGGTGAGGGCCGAACTCATGAAGGGATCGGCCGCGACGTTGAGGCCGACATGCTTCATGGAGACAAGAGCCCGTTTGCCCGCATAGGACATGCCGAGCGCTTCCTCGTAGGCCACCTTTTCATTGGCCGACCAGCGCGCCCAGACGTGAGGGGCAAAGGCCTCGACCGTCTCAAAAATCTCGGTGGCGGGCGTCCCCGCGTACGCGAACGCTCCGCCGATCCCAGCATCGATCGCGCCCCAAGCGACCGCTTCGTCGCCCAACCACAATTGTGCCGGCATGCTCCGATTATGGAGGCGGGTTCGCCGAGCATTATGACGGTTATCAGATGGACAGGAATCCCATGACGGGACCGCCTATTCGAGGGTCTTATATCCCCGCATCGTGGCCGGTTCGGTCGCAAGGAGTTCAAAGACAACAACCTCATTACGGCCGGCCTTCAGCCAGGGAGCGGGGCAGTAGAGGCGCTTCTGAGGCCCGATCTCCCAGTAGCGGCCGAGGTTGTGGCCATTCACCCACACGACGCCTTTCTTCAGGTTCGAGCAATCGAGGAAGGTATCGGCCGGCTTGTCGAGGTCGAACGAGCCGGCGAAGATTGTTGGGGCCTCGGTCGCCAGGTGTCCGGTACCGGGTGTCGGCGCTGCCGTCATCGGGAACTGGTAGACGTCCCAGTTCATCAAGGTCATGCCGTTGAGGGTAACGCGGTCCGTGATCCCCTTGCGGTCGATCATCTGGGCCGCGAAGTTGATCCGGCCCATCGCCTCCACGAAGATGTCGAGGACCGGCTCCCTTGCGCCATCCGAAGGCAGGTCGATCGACATCCGGCCCTCGCGCCGGTCGAGAGTGCCGACGAACTTGCCGTCGAGGAAGACGGTGGCGAAATCGTGGAGTTCGGTGACCGTCAGCCGGCCAGACTTGTGGCCGATCAGGCGGGTCCGATAGTCGGCGAAGCCTTGGTATTGGCCCATCTCCTCGAACGGCTTCGGCTGAACTTGATGGATCGGCGTGGGCAGGTGGTCCCAAATCGACCCGGCCGGCTCAAGCTTGAACTCGGGAATGTCGATGGCGGGGATCGGGGCGGGGACGGGCGGCGGAGCGACGCCGGTTTCCTTGGCGATCAGATCGCGGAGGGCCATGAACTTGGGAGTCGCGCGGCCCTGCTCGGTGATGGGAGCGTTGTAGTCGTAGCTGGTTACATCCGGCTCGTAGCCTTTGCCGCCCGAGTTGGCGCCCGCGGTAAAGCCGAAGTTCGTGCCGCCGTGGACGACGTAGAGGTTAAAGGACTTATGGTTGTCGAGGAGGAACTTGACTTCGTTCGAGATCCCGTCGGTCCCGACTTGAGCCCACTGCTCGCCCCAGTGAGTCAGCCAACCGGGATAGGTTTCGCTGCCGAAAACCGGCACGCCGGGATTCATCTTCTTGGCGAGTTCAAAGGCGTCGAGTGAGGTTCCGGGATCGAGGCCCACCGCGCAGCCGGGCAGAGAGCCGGCCTCCAGCATGTAGGTCGTGGCGCCGTCGGCCGTGTAGAAGGGGACGTCGATGCCGTTCTGCTCCCAGATCTGCTTCAGGCGCTTCACGTAGTCGCGGTCGTTGCCGTAGCTGCCGTACTCGTTCTCGATCTGAACCATCAGGATCGGGCCGCCATGAGTGACCAGCAGAGGGCGGACCTGGGCGGCAAGAGCCTTCATGTAGTTCTCGGCGGCCTTCATGTACCGCGGGTCCATGCACCGCACCTTCAGGTCGGGATAGCGGAGGAGGTAAGGTGGGATGCCGCCGAAATCCCACTCCGCGCAGACGTAGGGGCCGGGGCGCAGGAGGATCCACATGCCTTCCTCCTGGGCGATGCGGATGAATTTGGCGACGTCGTGGTTGGTTGACCGGAAGTCGTATTTGCCCTCGCTCGGCTCCTGGTAGTTCCAGAAGATGTAGGCGGCGATCGTGTTGCAGCCCATCGCCTTGGCCATCTGGATGCGGTGACGCCAGTATTCGACGGGGATGCGGGCGGGATGCATCTCGCCGCTGATGATCTCGAAGGGCTTGCCGTCGAGGAGGAAGTCGTCGCCGCGAAGCTGGAACTCGTGAGTTGGGAGTTCCGGGTTTGGAGTTTGGGTGGTGGGGCGCATGGCGAGGGCAAGTACGATCGGCAGGAGCATCCGCTAGGTCTTACCCGAGCGGGGGAATGGGTCTCACCCACCCCAACGCCAAAATATCGCGCAAAGGGGCCAAGCCCACCCGGGAGCGCGGCCGCCGATGCTGCTTCTTTCCAATCCGGGTGGGAAAAAACTCGCGAGCAGGTTGTCATTCGAACTTGGTTGTGACTCCCCGGCGAGTCATCTGGAGCATTTTCAGGGTGACGGTGGCCTTGCGCGTTCGACGATGGGAGCCGGCTATTACGTCCATCTGTAAGCGATCCTGGGTAACCATTCCGGTCCCCATATCCACGCGGAGGGTCCCGTTCTGGAGAATCGTGACCGTCATCGCCGAGCCATGGGGTCCCCCCAAAACCTTGGCCGCCGAACTACCCTCGTCAAAAAGCGAACTAAAGAGCGATAGCTTGATCACCATCTTGTAGTCGATCACCGCCAACTTCCTCCATCCGTCGTCCTCCGCACCCTTGAGTGTGAAAGTGGCCGTTGGAGTATCGCAGAGCTTGGCATCGTTGCCGATGATCTTGAGCAGGTCAGACCAATCCAACTCCGCAGGCCATTGCCAATTCTCGCCGACGGGATTGCTCGGGAACACCACGCCTTGTAATCCAGGGCTGACATCTTGGTCCACCTGCTCGGAGGTCTGCGAGTCCGCGCCGCCGGAAGGGAATCGAGTGTCGCGAACGATCGCATATTGGTCGCATGTCCTGTCGATCTGGGCGCCCTTAAAGCTCTCCTGTCGCCGCTTGGCCCTTTCCTCGCTGTCGCCGGTGTTGTTGATCTCCTTGATGGTGTCGACGACGCGAACCTCGCCGTTGTCGGTGGAGAGAATGTCCGTCTGAATGATCCTGGTCTCCGTTGTGTCCGTCTCACCGACGAAGTCGCGCTGATAGAGATAGCTGTCGCCCTTCGGAGGGTGAAACCGGAGAGTGACCTTGCCGCCGCCTGGGGCCAGCGGGACTCGTTTGGCCGCTTTTCCCGTGCACCCGGCCAGGAGGATTGCGCTCGCCAGCAAGCATGCAAGCGCCCCGTTTACCCTCGGACTACGACCGAACATATCGTCACTCCTTTGCTGTGAGAGTTGGGCGCCTCACGTACTGGTTACGGTTATGGTGGGTGCCGGGTTGCGGGTGTGCCCTGGGTCGAAGGGGCGTGGCTTGGAGTAGGTTAGTTGGTCTATGACCTTTTGAGTGGCTCGATGCCGTGACGGGCTGGTACTCCTGGCTGGGCCCCCCGCTCCTGCAAAGGCGGTGCGGATCTTTCAAAAACGAGACCATTCGCACCAAATGCCTCTTCCCTTGAACCAAGAGTGCCCCCTCAATTCTACATAGAGCCCATTTCAGCCCCCGAAAACCTCATAGAGCCGAAGGCGTAGGCGGCGATCGTGTTGCAGCCCATCGCCTTGGCCATCTGGATGCGGTGACGCCAGTATTCGACGGGGATGCGGGCGGGATGCATCTCGCCGCTGATGATCTCGAAGGGTTTGCCGTCGAGGAGGAAGTCGTCGCCGCGAAGCTGGAACTCGTGAGTTGGGAATTTCGGGTTTGGAGTTTGGGTTGTGGGGCGCATGGCGAGGGCAAGGGCGATCGGCAGGAGCATCCGCTAGGTCTTACCCGAGCGGGAAACCCATGATTATCTTTCTGTTTCGCAGGGGGCTGTGACGATGACGCGTATCCGGTTCTGCCCTCGCGCCCTCCCGTTCTTGTCGGGAGCGAACCACCTTCTGCGCAGATCGGGTTAGAATGTGGCGAACGGTGACGGCAAAGATGAGAGTGGTTCTACGGTGGTTTTGCATCCTTCTCGCGGCGGCGAGCTTCGCTTCCTCGAGGCAAATTGTGCAGTCGGACTATTACACGCTCAACGCCGGTCTGACCAAGACTCTGGCAGCGGCGAACCCGGGCGGGGTCGCGTTCAGCCGGGACGGTTCCTTGCTGGCCTGCATCGACAAGTCGGGGGCCCTCGGCGTCTACAGCGTAATCTCGGGATCCCAGGTGGGTTCGGTCGCCTCCGCCCACACGGGCGGAAAAGCGGCGCTCGCCTTTTCGCCGTACGGCGATTCGCTGGCGACCTGGGGGCAGGATCAGAAGGTCGTCCTTTGGGACGCGAAGAGCGTTGCCCAGATGAAGGTGCTTGCCACTTCCGGCGGCAAGCCGGGTGTGATCGCCTATAGCGGCGATGGCACGCGGATTGCGTGCGGAGGCGAAGATGGCGACATTCGTGTCTTCGACGTCGACTCCGGCGCCCAGGTCTCGACGGGCAAAGCCCATAAAGGAGCCGTCCTCGCGATGGCCTTCGAGCCCACCGGCACCACGATCGTATCCGTCGGCTCGGACCGGAACATGGTGACCTCGGATGCGGCCTCCGGCCAGACGATCACGACGAAGTTCATGCCGATCAAGGTGAAGTTCGACGCGAAGCCGGAGGACGAGTTCCAGCAGATCAAGAGCGCGGACTGCACGCCGGACGGCTCGATCTTCGCGGTCGGTGGCTACAACCTTTACCGGCAGCTTGGCGGCATGCCGATCTCGTTCGAGTTCGTCGTCCTCTACGATCGAAGCGGGCGGCGGCTCGTGCAGATCGGGGACAAGACGGCCGTCAACACGAGCCGGGCGGTCAGCATCACGCCGGATGGCAAATTGGTGGGAACTTCGGCCCCAGACGGCAAAATGCGGATCTGGGACGTCGAGCATAACCAGCTTTGCGGCCAGCCCACCGACCAGGGCAACATCGCGATGACGGCGGCGACGAAGTCGGGCGGCAACTATTACTTCGCGATCGCCGGCAAGAGCGCCAACCTGATCGGGGTGACGCCGATCGCCGCTCAGGCCCCGGCCCCCGATCCGGACCAGTCGTCCAAGCAGGGCCTCTCGATTCAGTTTGCCTCGCCGACCGAAGTCGCGCCGATCGTCGGGTCGCCGAGCGTGGAAGTGAGCGCCGTCGTGACCGGGCTTTCGGGAGCGCCGGTCTATTCGGTCGAGATCGCAGGCGAGAAGAGCCAGCCGGCGACGCTCCAGCCATCCGACAACCGAGATCTCGTCCTCGCCCCCGCTCCCGCCCAAGCCGGCGCAGGGCAGGCGGCCGCCGTGAAGGAGACGGCCGACACGGTCCGGATCTCCCAGAATCTCACGCTGTCGGAAGGCCCGAACCGGGTCAAGGTGACGGTGCAGGACGGCGGGCGGCTGGTCACGGCCGTGAAGACGATCTGCTATGTCCCCCAGGGCGACCAGCTCGACAAGGACAAGATCTATTCGAACAGCTATGCGATCGTGATTGGGATCAACCAGTACACAGCGAGCAAGAACATACCGGAGCTTCACGCCGCGGTCGCCGACGCGACCGACGTGGCGGCCGCTCTGAAGAGCGAGTACGGGTTTCAAAACGTCACGGTTCTGACCGACGCGCAGGCGACCCACGACCGGATCATGCAGGAGTTTAACAGCCTGACGGATGCGAGCAAGATCAAGCCGAACGACCGGGTGGTCGTGTTCTGGTCGGGTCACGGGCAATCGGTGACGACACCCGAAGGCGGCCAAATCGGCTTCCTGCTGCCGAGCGACGCGAAGGTCGATTTCTCCAACCTCGACAATATCGCGCCTTACCGACAAACGTGCATTCCGATGGACGAGCTCGGCCGGTTGGCGCGGGAAATCCCGGCCAAGCACGTTCTGTTTCTCGTGGACGCCTGCTTCTCGGGAATCGCCGCCACATCCGGCTCGAGTCTCCCCCAGAACACCTTTGGCCTCGTTCAGGAAGCCTACTTCGACGCCAAGCAGATCATCACCGCGAGCAGCCAGTTCGAACCGGCGAAGGAGAAGGACGGCCACGGCTATTTCACGAAGGCGCTG
>DATJYD010000248.1:0-4508 GCA_035499755.1 Fimbriimonadaceae bacterium | reverse complement strand
CGCCTTCCGTCTCGGAATCCAGGCTGAAGGTTGCGACGCCACTAATGTGGACGAATTGGAGGCACTTACCAACGTCACCTCAAGGGATGCCGTGCCCGTACTGGCCTAGGGTGACCGAGGTGAACTAGATGAAACGCGGAGTCGGACGGAAAGGCTCAGCGTTCCATTTCGAAACCCTTTCCCTTCGAGAGCTCACGCCGATTCTCTCGCGCGAGACTCGTCACCTGACCCGCGAATCCGGCACGCTCGGCCTCTCGCATCAGGTTCGCATCCTTTGAGATTTCCTGAGCGGCCGACTTCATCTCCTCACGCAACTTGCTCGTGCTCTGCTTTGCTTCAGGATCGAGATCAAAGCGTCCGGCGACCTTTATGAATTCGCCCTGGGCCTGTTTGAAGCGCTCGATCGGCGACTGACCTGGTTCCCTCCCTCTGCCAGCCTCGCGCTCGTTGAGCGTGCGGCGTGGCTCCGCGGCCGCTTCGAATCCGCGCCGCTGAGCGTAATCCAGCGTGAGGTCTTTCGGACGCGCTCTCGAAAGACGCTCCTTGAGAGCATCGAAGTTCTTGAAGTCGTCGTTTCCGGCGTAGAGCGTCGCTTCCTCGCGGTGGCGGGTCATGCCGACGTATGCGAGATGACGGTCCATCCCAGGGGTGGCGAGCACGAACACCTGATCCACCGTGGCACCCTGTGCCTTGTGAAACGTCGTGGCGTAACCGTGATCAATGGCGGCATAGCTGCGGAGATCGAAACTGACCTCACCCTTTTGGGCTCCGTCCAGAGCGACTTGCATCGAATCGGCGCTGACCGACATCACCGTTCCCAGGCTACCGTTCTTTACCGCAAGTTGCCGGTCGTTCTTCAGGAAGATTATTCGGTCGCCGGGCGCGAACATTCGCTCTGCGCGTTCGATGACGGGCGAGCCGTCCTCGCGTGTCATCTTTCGCCAGGTCCCGATCTTCACATCGGAACCAAGCTCGCCCCTTTGCTTCAGAACCGAACGAGCGCCTTCGTTCAGTTCAGCGACGTCGGCGCGTGTATGCGCGAGGATGAGACTGCCCTTCTCCGATTGCGTGGGGCGCTGTTCGGCCCAATCGCGGAGCAGTTGATCCTTCGACTGCGCCTTGGTCGCGGCGAATCGGATCGCGCTGTGATCGTGATAGCGATCTAGACCGCTGCCCGCGTCGCCTCGCGCGAAATCGCGCGAAGCCTCCCGCTGCCAGAGCGCCTGCTGGCGGCGAATCCCAGTCAGTTCCTGGTATCCAGTCCGCTCGGCGATCGCACGAAAGGCAGCACCCGCTTCGACTGGTTGGAGCTGTTCCGCGTCGCCGATCAGCACAGCCTTGGCCCTAGCCTCATGAAGGCTGAACAGGACCCGCGCCATTTGTCGGCTGCCGACCATTCCGGCCTCGTCGATGACGAAGATGTCACGGCTTGAGACCTTATCTTTGGCGTTCTTCCAAGCGAGTTCCCAAGAGGCCAAGGTCCTGCTCTCCACGCCCGACGACTTCTCCAAATTCTCGGCCGCGATGCCGGAAAGCGCGGCGCCGCGTACGCGGTAGCCTGACGCCTCCCACGTATCTTTGGCAGCCGCCACGACCGCCGATTTTCCGGTGCCGGCGAATCCCGCGATGGCTTCGATATTCCGCGCGCTGGTCATTTGGCGGACGGCTTCACGCTGCTCCTCCGACAATCCGGAATGTCTGGAAACCGCTGAGGCAAACGCGGCTTCGCGAACCGGATGGCGGTCGGTAGCAGCCATCTCGAACGAGACTTCCGACATTCGCTCCTCGACCCGCAGCATGGTCCGAGTCGTGTAACGAGCGTCTTCCGGTGCGTGGCCGGCCTTGCCGCCGGGCGCGAGAATGACCAGCTCCGGTGAGCGTTCGAGGCGCGCCATCAGGTTCCGGAAGCGCTCGCCGTCGTCGATGTAGCGGAATACCTCCCGCGCGATGTCGCGGCGGGTGAAGGTGGATTGGCGGCGGGTCAGATTGTCGAAAACCATCTCTGGCCGCTGCTCAATTTTTTCGGCATTGCGCTCGCGGGCTTCCTCCAGTTGATGGAAGCGTTCCGGCTGTTCACCGCGCGCCCGCATCTCATCGACTGCTCTGCCTAGGTGGCTAGTCGGCTCCAGCTCGATGTCCTGGTCTTTGTAACTCCGATGGTCGATTCGAACGTCTAGTCCGGCTCGCAGCAGGTGCTCATTGGCGAGATCCGCCCAGTGCTCCCGCCACTCCCCGAGCATCTCCTTCCGATTCCATTGGGTCTCCTTGAGCCCGAAGCCGTCCGGAGTCAGCTCGCGCATGGTGAGCATTACGTGCGCGTGGGGATTGCCCTGATCCCAGTGAACGTTGAAGTCGGCGACCATGCCGCGTGAGACAAACTCGCGCTTGACGAAATCACGCGCTAGCGCGATCGCTTCTTGCTGACTCAGCTCCTCGGGCAGAGCGAATTCGACCTCGCGCGCGACCTGCGCATCGCGGCGTTTCTCGCCGGCCTCGACCGCGTTCCAGAGTAGTTCTCTATTATGAACCCACTCCGGCGCTTTCTCGGGAGCGAGGATTTCGGAATGGATGACGTCCGGCTTGGCTGCGTAGTCGAAGGTCAGGTCCTGGCGGTAATCATGAAGCTGGGAGGCGGAACGATATGCGGCGGCGGCGACCGCGCTGCGGCCCTTGCTGCGGCTGATGACCTTGGCGGTGAAGTGGTAGATCGCCATGTCCGGTTCCGCTCTTCTTCGCGCTATGTCGCTTGCGACATATAAGTGCGCACTCGCTTCGCTTCGTGACTTTTGGACCCCGCCCCTTGATCGGTGGCTTCAGTACCTCCTTTACCTGGATGTCGTGAGCCCGAGGGGCTGGACCTTGCGGAGCCGGACTCGCTCCACCATTTCAGGACGGCGGAAGTAGATGGCCCGTCCACACCGCAGCGGAGCGGCATTGCGGATAAGCACGATCTGCTCATCGTCCTGCATACGCTGCATGATCTCTTCGGGCTTGATGAGCCGCCGTGCGACCTGCTGTCGGCTGCTCGACTGATGCCGCGAACGAGAGTTGTAGTCGCGGCCCGAAGACGATCCGCTACCTTCAGTGAAAGAATCGCCCAGGGCGGTGAACTCGCCGCAGGCCCGTGAAAGCATCTCCGCGGTCTCCAGGTCCTGAATCGACGCGAAGCACTTCAGAAACGCCGAATCGAACCAGGCCCGCTGCCCGGCTTCGCCGAAGCTCCCGCGCATCTGTCCGAGCGATTGGTAGAGCAGGCACAGGTTCACGCCGTACTTGCGCCCGGCGTCGCGCGCGGTTTCCAGAATGCTCATGTAGCCGAGCCGGGCCACCTCATCGAGCAGGAACAGAATCCGTCCGCCGATATGGCCACGCGCTTCGTACACTTGGTTGAGCAGCGCGCCGAGGATGACCCGCACGGACTGGGGCGTGCTCTCCAAAGCCTTCAGCGGCACATTGACGAACACGTCGAGCTTGCCCGAGAGCAGATGTTCGGTGCTGAAGGAGTTTCCGCAGACCAGACGGGAAAGCGACGGGATCGCGAGCCACGACGTGGCGTTGCCCGCCTCGCCGTAGAATCCGGCGAACTGCTTCTCAGTAATGTCCTTCAGGTTGCCGGCGAGCTGCGCCGGAAAGCCGAAACCGAAGTCGTGCCCCTTGAGATAGATCGCTTCGAGAAGGCCTCGAAGTTCCAGCATCGGCGAGGCCACTCGGCGCCTTAGAAGGGCGAGCGTCTTATGCTCAGGTTTGAGATCGGGCGAGAAGAGAATGTCGGCCAACAAGCAACCGAGCAGGGCCCGCGCGGCATGCTTGAAATAATCCTCGTACCGTTCACCGGGCGTCTCGCCCGACAGCCACGCGACCACGGATTGGATATCGAGCAGTGCCCGGTCCGAGGACGTATCGATCCAGTCCAAGGCGTTGAAGCCGTCGCTGTAGCGGCTTTCCGGATTGAGCGTGAGCACCCGGTGGCCCATGTTCCGCCGCGCGTCGTAGACGCGCGGGAAAACCTCCAACGCCGGGTCAAGGCAGACGAGCCCCGACCGCCATTCCAGGGCTGACGTCACCACCGTGGAAGTGGTCTTGTAGCCACCGGAGCCGGCGAAGACCAGCATGTGTCCGGAGCCGCTTTGGCCGTCATAACGAAGCAACGGAGCCTTGCCCCCTAGTCGCGGCTGCTGGTCGGGCCGATAGGCTTCGCCTACCACGATTCCGCCTTGGCGGAACCAGCTCTTTGCGGTTCGGATTGAGAGCCAGTCGCTCTCGCCGTGCAGCGCCGACGCCGCGCGTCGAACCGCGCGCTGGCGCCCTTTGGGGGTGTAAAGGCGCACGGCCCGGATCGGGATGGCGATAGCGGTGACGGCACCGGCTACCGCGAACAGGTCGACGTACCCCGCCAGAAGGAACGGGGAGTACCTCGGATAGTACGCGGCGAGACGCAGGTACTCGTATGCACCGGTCAGCCCCCCCGAAAAGGCCCCGAGTCCCATCGAGAGAGCGAATACGAAGAA
>DATJYD010000247.1:0-6647 GCA_035499755.1 Fimbriimonadaceae bacterium | reverse complement strand
GGGAGGTCAACTGGAAAGTCGATCAGGAGCTGTCTCTTCCCGCGCCACTGCGCCTGGTACATTCCCCGAATGGTCCTCAGCTCGATGCCGATCTTCGCCACGTCGGACGTTTCGGCCAGCATGCGGTTCTATCAGGACGTCCTCGGCTTCGAGTTTGCCTGGTCGGGGCCGGAGCCGCTGACGTTCGGGGCGGTTTCCCTCGGGCCCGTTTCAATCATGTTTCTGGAGCAGCCCGAGCTTGCTCGGCAGGTTGCCGGACACCAGCATTGGTTCAACGTCGACGATCCCGACGCCCTCTATGCTCAGCATGTGGAGCGAGGCGCGAAGATCCTGTCACCGCTCGAAGACAAGCCTTGGAACTTTCGCGAGTACACCGTCGAAGACCCGAGCGGCTACCACCTGCGCTTCGCGGGGCCCTTGGCCGGTCAGGCGGAGCCGTCGCGCGACTTTCCGAAAGACGTGAGGATCGTGCGAAGGCTGCCCTCCCCGGCCGAGTTCGCAGCCGTTGCCGAAAAGGAGTTCTATCGGGACGGCGTCCCCGCCGGGGTGCTCGAACGCTCCTGGAGCGGGGTTGTGGCGCTTGCCGGCGAGGGAGCGATTGGCGTCGTCCGGATCATGTGGGATGCGCCCGGATGGTACAGCATCTGGGACGTCGCGGTGGCCCCGGAATGGCAGGGACGGCGGATCGGACAGCGGCTCATGGAGGAGGCGCTCGACTGCGTGAAGGAGGCGTCGCCGGGTGCGCACGTTTACCTCTTTACCCACAAGCCTGGCTTCTACGAGAAGCTGGGCTTCGGTCGGGAGAGGGTCAGCATGCGAAAGGCCTGAAGATCAAGCGCTCTTGCGTTCGCCCTCCAGATTGAGCGCGGCGCGCACTGCCATGCATGGAGCGCTACGGGCGCAGCGCGAGGTCATGAAGAGGGGGCATCCGCCCGGCGCGCGATGTCTCTGCTCGATCGCTCGGCGAACCTCGACGAGAGCCGCCTCCAGGTGGTCGTTCAGGCACCCCAGACAGACCACGTCGGCCTGGGCCATCTCGGCAAGCAACTCGATCTCTTCCAGAACCCGCTTCGGCGAGCCAAGCTCGGACTGGGGCCCGCAACTTGCGCCCGTGTTCTTGGCGGTCTCATGCCCCATATTCCAATGGTCGGCACGGCGAATCCGGCAGTGACCTACCTATCGGATTATTGCGAGATCTCCGCAAGAATGCCCACATCTACTCGCGGTGCGTGTCGCTTCCAGCCGGAAAGGACCAGTCAACCGGCGAAGGAGGCGCAGGGCTGCACCGCCTATGGATTTCATTCCCTCCCAATTCGGCTGACTATAGAGGGAGGGAATGAAAATCCGCCCATGATGCGCCCTGAAGTATTAAGCTCACACCCAGCGAACAACTGGAGTTCGAATTCCACTTGGACCATGCCGAGAATCAGGTCCAACCAGCGCCGTGTGCTCGAGGCGGCAGGAGATCCAGGCGCGACCGCATCGCCATCACGGAGCGATGCGCTTGGCGACGGACTTCCGCATCTTCATCCGTCGTCGCGGCGAGAACCTCATCGAAATGCTCTGTATCTCCAACGACCGCAAGTGCTCTCAAAGCTTGCGCTCGAACGCGGGGGAGAGGATGCTTCAACAGCGGAACCGTCCCACCAGCCGCTCCTGCAACGTCATGGCGGGCGACGATTTTCAGGCACATTTCGGCTGGACGCCAGTGTTCATCACCAAGTCCCGCGACCACAGCGTCAGTTGCTCGGTCATCCCAAACGTGGAGCAAACCTCGTGCACCCCAGCAACGCACCCAGTAGTCCGGCCAACTGGCAGGATCGAATACCGAATCCCCCGGCTCCCAAGCATGCCCGGTCAGGGATCGAAGTTCCTCGGCGTAGCGGTTACGGTCAGCGCCCGACATCAAATCCAGACAGAGGGCAAGAAAGGCGTCGATGCCAATGCGACGAGCCAGACCCCGGATTTGCCCGGCAACACCGCCCTCTCCCATGCCAGAAGGATACGCTAGAACGAGTTCGAATCCCGTCCGGACTGAGCGAGAACTTGAAGGCAAAAGGGGTGGTACTCCGGATGGGATTCGAACCCACGATCTCCGCCGTGAGAGGGCGATGTCCTAAACCGCTAGACGACCGGAGCAACCGAAGGAATAAGATACCAGGTGCCAGGCGGTAGGTGCCATCACGACGCGAAGGCGTCGGTTGCAGAGACCCCCGGTCTGGCGCCCCGCCAAGGCGCGCCACGCTGGCAAGGGCTGCCGATGATGGATCATCACCCTAGGCACCCCCAAAAATGATGATCAATCGGGGAGCCCAATCCTCTAATCCTCCAATCCTCCCATCCCGCCCCAGCGATGGGGCATCATCTCAGACATGTACACCGTGCTGATTCGCGGTCTCGAGTTCTACGCCCACCACGGAGTCACCCATGAGGAGCAGGTGATCGGCCACCGGTTCAAGCTCGACCTGGAGATGGACGTCGAAGGCGGGACCGACGACAACGACGAGATCACGGAGACGATCGACTACGGGGCCGCGGCGACCCGGATCACCGCGATGTGCCAGGCCCTGCACTGCAAGACGGTCGAGCGTCTAGCGAAAACGATCGGAGAGCGGATGATGCAGGAGCACCCGATCATCCAGCGGCTGACGGTTACGATCGTCAAACGCCTCCCCCCCGCGCCGATCATCGCGGAGGAAACCGGGGTGCGACTGACGTTGACCCGTTAGTCCGAACCCAGCGCCAGGAGTCGTTGCTCGGAGATTCTCGGGCTGTGCCCGAGCGGGGGCGGAAAGTCCCCGGCACGGAACTGACTCCACACCTCTTTTGCTCTGCGAACCCGTAGGGCTTCGCTCCAAGCGCGAAGACACGTCAGAACGGCCATTCCAGATATCTCGCGAGCGGCTGGATGAGCTCGGCTCCGGGAGTCTCCAGCAAGTTCGTCCATCCTGACCAAGTGTGAGACGTCTCAATCTCGATGTTGGGCCGGCAGAGCTTTAGGAACATCGCGGTCAGGCTGGAGACCGGGCCCTCTCCCACGACCCGGGTGGGCGCCGCATCGCCCGAGGCCGACTTGACGAGCGTTTTGACGCTTGCGATCATCGCGGAGAGGCCGTCTCCGGCGATCGCTTCCCGTTCCCAGGTTTCGGGTCTGCCGGGCAAGGTCAGGTGCAGCACCTGGGCGAAGATCTCGCATACGCCGAGTCCCGCCATCCAGGCCAGCCGAAAGTCGACGGCATCGGCCGGCAGTTCGATGGATGGGGCGATCTTCGGAGCGGCGACTCCGGAATCGTGCAGGCCGAGAACGGAAGCAGAACTCATGCCCGGGTGCGGCGCGTAGCGCAGCCAAGGCACGAACCGGTCTTCCGCTCGAAATGGGGCGGGCGTGGACGTAGTCAGGGCATCTCGCAAAAGGTCCGAGAAGGTCAGCGTCCCGCGCTCCGCAAGCTCCGTGACGAGCAACTCCGGCGCGTCCGCGGGCGCCGTGCCGGAAGGATAAGGGTTCAGGAGCCCGTCCGTCAGAGGACGAAGCTCGGGCAGATAGACTCGCCTCGGTTCTTGGAGGATGTTCTCGGCAAAGAAGGCGGCCGTTGCCTCGCGCATCCGGCGGTTATAGTCGTGGCCTCCTTCGAATGGCTCGAAGCGCGAGTTTCGGTTCACCCGGGCGAGCTTCTCGGCGGTCTTGGCGAGGTCGTCGATGTGGAATCGGTCATCCTCTTTCGCGCCGATTAGCATGACGGGGGCGGGGGCGCGAAGGGCGAGGATGTCGGAGAAATCGCCGGCAAGCGCGATGCCGGGCAAGCCGAGCTGAGCGATCGACTCCAGCGACTTCTGCTCCATGCTCGGAGCCGTGCAAACGAGGGCGGCGCAGAGGAAGCGGGGCTCGAGAGCAAAGGCCATGAGCGCGGCGATCCCGCCATCGCCGTCTCCCGTGATGCCGATGTTCACGGGATCGATATCGGGCCGGCCAAGACAGGCGTCTACGCCTCGGATCAGATCCCAAGCATATTCCCCTATCCAAGGCGTGCCCGCGGCGAGAGCCGGGTCGCCGGGCGCTCCGATCGTGCCGCGCTCGTCGAGGCTGAGATCGTCGCCGAAGCTCCCCGGGGCGTCGACGACGAGGGTCGCGAAGCCGCGGAGAGCGAAGGCGATCCCACGCGCCTGCACGAACGGAGCCGCCTTCTTGCCCTTCTGAGTGTCGTGAGCGCTGACGATCAAAGGCCTCGGACCGGAGTATTGGGGTGTTGGGTATTGGGTGTTGGAAGCCTCGGGAAGATAGAGGTGAGCGGTGACGAGGAGGCCGGGCCGCGACTCGTAGCGCAACTTCTCGATGCGATAACCGTCGCGGGGGATCGTGCCGGTCACGCGCGCCTTCAAGTCTGGCCTCGGCGGCAGCGGATAGAGCCCGAGCGCCTTCTGAAGCAAGGTCCTGCGGGCATCCAGATCGGCTTTGCTTGATCCGCGCTTTTGCGCCGCGAGATCCTTGACTCGCCCCTCCAGCATCTTGTTCAGCGCGGCTGCATCCACATCTGAGAGTTTGGCGCAAAGCTGAAGAGACAATCGCCGGGGCCTATGGGCTGAGCTTCTGCAGCGCGGAAGGCGCGGGGCAGCGCGACAAGTCGCGCAGGACAAAGCGCGAACGAGTTCGCGCACTCCATAGTTAGCTCGCCCATGGCTGCGCGACCAGTGGAAGTTCCAAGCGCCGGTAAACTTCCTGAGTGGACAAGATCATTCTTGCCGCCCCACGCGGGTTCTGCGCCGGGGTCGCCTATGCGATCGAGGTGGTCGATCTTGCCCTGAAGGTGCATGGGGCGCCGGTCTACGTGCGCCATGCGATCGTCCACAACGAGCACGTGGTGCGCAGCTTCGAGGCGCGCGGCGTCGTTTTCGTCGAGGAGATCGCGGAGATCCCCCCGGGTTCGGTCGTCGTGTATTCCGCCCACGGCGTGTCTCCACGCGTACGCGAGCAGGCGCGTGAGCGCAATCTGACGGTCATCGACGCAACCTGCCCGCTCGTCACCAAAGTCCACAACGAGGCGAAGCACTTTGCCCAAAAGGGCTATTTCCTGATCTACATCGGCCACGCGGGCCATGTCGAGGCGGAGGGCACGATGGGAGAGGCGCCTGGCCGCATCGTCCTCGTCGAGACGCCGGACGATGCGGAGTCGCTGGAGATTCCCACCTGCGAACGCCTCGCCGTCCTCACGCAGACCACCCTCAGCGTCGACGAGGTCAAGGCGACGATGGATGTGCTTAAGCGGCGCTTCCCCCATGTGGAGACGCCGAAGAAGGAAGATATCTGCTACGCGACGACGAACCGCCAAGCCGCGATCCGGGAGCTTGCCCAGCAATGCGAGCTCGTTCTGATCGTCGGCTCGAAGACGTCGTCGAACTCGAACCGGCTGCGGGAGGTGGCGGCTTCGCTCGGCGCCGAGGCGCACCTTCTTCTAAGTCCGGAGCAGGTGAAGCCGGAATGGCGCGACCGGTATCGCACGGTCGGAATCTCCTCCGGCGCTTCGACACCGGAGGCACTTGTCGAAGACGTGATCGGCGCTCTGCTCGACGGCCATCCCGAGATCCCGGTCCAGGTGCTGGAGACGGTCAAGGAGGACGTCACCTTCAGGCCCAGCCGCGACCTTATCCAACTCGCCATGACCCGCTAAGAAGGCGCCTCTTTGCCTTCGATGATTAGGAAAGACGGCGGTTGGCCTCGGGGGGTTCTACCATCATGAGGAGGCAACGTGCAAAGAAAGACTCTCTCATGGCGACGCGATGAAGGAACCACCAGGAAGTGAAGGGCCCGGACCCGGACTGGCGGGCCTAGAGGAACCGGTTCTCTTCTTCGACGGAGTCTGCAACCTCTGCAACCGCTCGGTGGATTGGATCATGCGTCGGGATCGTCGGCGTGTTTTCCGGTTTGCGTCGTTGCAGGGCGAGACTGCGAAGGAGGTCGTACCCGAGTTTGCGAAAGCCCAAGACTTGTCGACGGTCGTTCTCGTCGCGAACGGGCGCAAGTTCGTCCGCTCGTCGGCCGTCATCGAGGTCCTGAAAGGGCTTGGCGGCTCCTGGCGTGTGCTCGGATGTGTTCTCCGGGTTGTTCCCCGGCCACTTCGGGATTGGGGGTATGACCGCGTGGCGAAGGCTCGGTACCGCCGCTGGGGCAAGCGCGACACCTGCCGGGTCCCCGGTCCCGAGGAGCGGGAGCGGTTCCTGCCGTAGACCAGCCCGTCTGTGTCTTGCGCGGGGGCTCGGTAGCTGGGGGCGCGGCACTTTTGCGTGAGCAATGGGGTTTGTGCCTTTGTGGAACCGTGTGAAGCCGCCATACCCGCGACTTCGAGGCCGGTCCCGTTCCTCAAGCTTTTCTGCTCCTTTGCATGGACCGAACTGCTGTGCTGCGTGTTTCCGATCGGGATCTTCGCGGTGCTCGCTCTTACCAAAGCTGTCCAGATCCTGGGCCTTCCCCGCTACGACCTCATCCTGCTCTGCTGCATCGCCTTGCAGTGGGCGATGGTTAAATCGAAGCTGGAGACCCTCGACGAGCTAAAGGTGATTTGCGTCTTTCATGTGATCGGCCTAGCGATGGAGCTTTACAAGACGCACCTCGGCGCGTGGAGCTATCCGGAAAGCGCGTACACGAAGCTCGGCAC
>DATJYD010000246.1:0-9455 GCA_035499755.1 Fimbriimonadaceae bacterium | reverse complement strand
ATCGGGTCTACGAACTGATGAAACGAGAGATCTTGCTTCATCGCTTGAGGGGAGGGATCAGCTAAATATGCCTGAAGACAGCAACAACAGAGGAAAGGACGATCATCTCGGACTCCGATTCTGGGTCCAGATCGACAGCGTCGAGATCGCGGGTTTCCGCGAGTGCTCCGCGCTCAGCATCGAGACCGAGGTCTTCGAATACCCGGAAGGCGGGCTGAACACGTACACCCACAAGCTGCCGGTTCGGACGAAGTATGGGAACATCACCCTCAAGCGCGGTCTCGACGTGACCCACGATCTCTACAGTTGGTATGTGGCCAGCATTGACGGCGTTCCCAACAAACGGAAGAACGTGTCGATCATGATCTACGGACCGCTCGGGGGAGAGCCGGTCGAAAAGTGGGATCTCATGGACGCCTATCCCGTGAAATGGGTCGGACCTGAGCTCAAGACCGAGGCCGCGGCCTTGGCCGTGGAGACCCTCGAGTTCGCCCATCACGGATTGGTGAGAGGTTCAGACTAAGGGAAGACCATGGACGAGTTGCGCGCCAAGGATCTTGCCGCGATCGAGCCGCCCGGCTCGATCTCCAAGATCGTGGAGTTTGCCCAGCAACTGAGCTTCGGGCAGCAAGGGCTGTTCGCGGGCGCCGAGTTACCTGCGCCCCCGATTTCGGCCCGTTCTCTCGCTTCGCAGTCGATGGCCCAGCAACTCGTGGCCAAACCCTACAACTTCTTCCCGGCGGCCAACGGCGAGGGCCTCGACGCCCTGATGTCGCGCTACACGATTCGCAGCCGCGACATTCAGGAGTTCACTCGCTGGCTCGTCAACTGGAACGACACCCGGACCCAGCTCTTGGTCAACGAGGCGCCCGATCAGTATTTCCTCCGGCGGGCGACCCCGGAGATGATCGAGCACTTCACCGAGGAGCCGGACGTTCAGCGTGTGATCGTGGAAGGCCGGCGGCGCACGCGTATCGTCGAACACGAAGTTCACGAAACGGAAACCGAGGAGCACGTCACGAGAGTCCACCGGACCGTCGAAGCGCGAGCCGTCGAGCAAGACGAACCGGCGCGCCCTTCCTATGCGCGGCGAAGATACGGCGGTCACCCGCATACCGAGGGAGGCGAAGGGGAACCCAGCGACGCCTGGAACGATGAGGCCGCGGAGTCCCGCGAAGGTCCCCAACCCAAGCCGATTCGACGCGTAGGTCGGGCGCGTGTCGTTGAGCCGCAGACGGAGGAACTGCGGGCAGCGGTGTCGGGAGTGAACCGGGGGCTCACGACGACGAACATCGGCCTCGGATCGCTGGCTTTCGGGATTGTCCGGGGCAGGGCCGACATGGCCGCTTCGATGCAGGCGCAAGCCGCAGCCACGAACGCCGTGCAGGGTTCGCCGGTAAGCCCCTACATGGCGCAACCGGCCGGCTATCAGCCTTTTGCCGGAGGCCAAGTCTATTCTCCGACGGCGATGGGTCAGCCCCTGCAGCCCGGCGCGATGCACTTTCCCACCCCCGAGGTTTATGTCAGCTCCACGCCGGAGGGTCCGCCCGAGGGGGTCACCACCGACTGGCCGGGCGCACCGATGTACCGCCAACCGGGAGCCGTCGTTCCTCAGCCGAGCCTCGACGGAGACCAGGACATGGTGCTCGTATCGAGGGCCGCGGCGGAAGAGAAGGGAATGAAGCCGCTGGAGAGGGTCCCGGCGTCCAGATCCGTCGCTCGCGGCGCGGCGGTTGCCGCTGCGGCAGCGGCGGCGATGCTGCCGGCCGCGGCTTTCGCGGGTGGCGGCCCGTCCGTGGCCATGCTGCCCGGATTCACCGGCGCCGCGAGCCAGGCGTTCGCGGGAACCGTCGCGGCCCGCGCTACTTCAGCCGCGCCAGGCGCGATCCTGACCTCGATTTCCGGTCCCGGTTCGCCGATGGTCGGCCTCGCGCCGGGAACTGCCGGCTTGGCTCCTGCCGTCGGCCCCCTTGGCTTGCCAGGGTCAGGGCCTGGGCGTCTTGGAGCGGCCGGGTTCGCGCCGGGGAGCCAGGCCGGGCCTGTCTACACGGGTCCTGAACAGACATGGTCGCGGCAAGGCTTCCCGGGCTCATCCATGGGCGGTCCGCCGGCCGGCAGCTTCGCGATTTCACCCCGCGGGATCGCGGCGGTCGCGGCCGGACCGGCCTTGGCAGGAGAAGTCGCGGCCCGGTCGCTTGGCGTTTCGCTGTCCGGCGCGCCTGGGAGCCCACAGACCGTTATGCCCCCGGGAAGTCTGGCGCGCCGCGATGTGATGGGGGCCGTTTCGGGGGCCGAGCATCAGCCGATGCTTGCCGCGCCCGGCAGATCGGAGAAGGCGGTTCAGACACCGATTCCGGCGGATCCTCTGCTCGGCCAAATCACGCTGGTCTCGCCACCGGTCCAAGTCGCCTCCCAAGCTTCGGAGAGAGCAGGCAGCGCGGTGGCCTTCGACGTCCGGGACCTGGCCAAGGGAACGGGTGCGCTCGACGCGTTGGGTCTCGCGATGCTCAAGAACGCTTTGCCACCGGGAGCGCAGGCGATTTACCCGGCGCTGCCGGCTGGGCAACTCGGCCCGCAAGCGGTGAACCTCCCGCTCGCTCCGTCGCTGCTGAGCCAGATCATGACCACGGGCTATGGTCCGCAGGCGGCGGCGATGTCGGGAACGCTCGCCTCGCTTGCCAGTTCGAGCCATTCGGCCTCCTCGGGCGGCGGAGGGGCGATGCCGGCGAAGATCGTTCCAACCGCCCAGCGCCCCGTGGATTCCAGCACCGGGCCGTTAGCCGGCAATGCCGCATCCGGGCCTGGCTCTCTGGCCCATGCCGGAGCGGCGGATGCGAGCCGGGGCGGCGCGCTCGGCTTCTTGGGCATGCCCGTTCGATTGGCTCCGAGTCTGAGCGGGGACGCGAGCGTCAAGCAGGCTGCGGAAGCTCGCAAGGTCCTCCCGCCCGGCGCCGCCGCGGTTGTGCGTCCAACCGAGTTCGCCGCGCTTCGCAGCAAGGTGTTCACGGGGATGAACACCGTGCACGCGGAACCGGATCAGACGGCATGGCAACAAGCCGCCCCGAGCTTCGGGCTTCGCGATGCCGAACCTCACACGATCCTGTCGCCGGATGCGCGCATCAAGCCGCCTCACCCGAGCGCGCCTCTGCCCCAGATGGCGGGCGGCGGCGCATCGCCGCTCTCCAAGGCCCTGAATGCCGCGACTCTAATCGCTCCCGCCGCAAGCGCCGCTCTCGGCCCAGGCTCCCGCCCATTGGGGGGACCGTTGCTCCAGCAAGCCGGTGCGGCGAAGGCTGCCGCGAGCCTTGGGTCGCTGCCTTCGTTCCAGCCGAGGATGGCGACGCCGGCGGGGATGGCGGCGGGCGGCCTAGGCTCCGTCCGGTTTGCTTCGCCAACGATAGGTTCCCATCGCGCGACCGGCCACCCGTTTACTCCAGGGGCGACCCCGATCCTCCCGCGAACATCCGGCCCAACGATCGGCTCGAGAGGTCCATCCGTTTCAGCGGGCGGACCTCGCGTCGCATCGCGATTCACGCCGGATCACCCTTCCATCGGCGGCGGGCCGACGGCTACCGTTCACGAAACCGCCGCCGCAGCCGATGTCCACGCCGGCGGCGCTCCTCCCGAGCACTCCTTCCATGCGGCGCCGAGCAGCCCGATTGGAATGGCGCCCATGGGTGGGCTCCGCAGTCCGGCTATCCCCGCCGTCAAGTCGAGCTCGACTCCGGCGACGCCCTCGATTTCGCCGCTGAGCCGGTCGGGTCCGGCGATGATCCGGCCGACCGTTCCCACGACGGCCGGAGGAGGCTCTTTTGCCGGGTCGCTGGGCGCGCCGACCAGTTTTGCCAATACGCAATCGGCGTCTCGGGGCTCATCTTCTTTTGCGCCGGCCTCGACATCGATCTCCTCGCGAGCTCCCGCAATGCCGATCGCGGCTTCGGTACCGGCCCGGCCACCCCAGGCGTCGCAACAGGCAATAGTCCAGCGCGCCACCGGCGGAGCGGTGCATGCGAACAGCAACGAGCATTCCCACGAAAATGAGAGCAGCACCGGAGAAAACCCGCAGGCTCAAGATCCCGGAGCGGCGGCCCACGAGATCAACTTGCTCGCCAACGAGGTCTGGAGCCTCCTAAAGCGAAAGGTATTGCACGAAGCGGAACGGACCGGCCGCCGTTTCTAAATAGGAATAGAACATGGGACTGACCAAAGCAACACTGACAAACCTCGACAGCAACGAGAAGATCGAGTGCCTGTTCAACCCGACGGAATACACGATCGCCAAGTCCAACACCTGGCAGGCGAAGCCGATCGTCGGCAAGAACGTCCCCAAGCTCGACTTCACGGGCGGCGGATCCCGGACGCTGAGCCTTCAGCTCATGTTCGACGTCTTCGAGCAAAGCGGTGCCGACGTACGGACTCACATCGACAAGCTCTGGACCCTGACCATGATCGACGAAGCGAAGAAGAGCTCGGAGACGAACCGGTCGCGGCCGCCGCTGTGCCTATTCCAGTGGGGAGGGACCTGGCACTTCAAGGCCGCGATCACGAGCCTCAGCGTGCGGTACACGCTTTTCAGGCAGGACGGGACTCCGGTTCGAGCGATCGCCACGGTCAGCTTGGAGGAAGCAGCCGACGATTCCGACCAGCCGGGCACGAATCCGACGTCGTATTCGCCGTCGCGCATGAGGCGTCGCGAAGTGAGGCCAAAGGACACTTTGGCGCTCATCGCTTTCGAGGAATACGGGGACTCGTCGAAATGGCGTCCGATCGCGGAGGCAAATCAGATCGACGACCCTATGGAAATCGTTCCGGGGCAGATTCTCGCTATTCCGGGGCTGTAGCCATGAGAACGCTCTCAACCGGAGATGAAGCGGCGCTCGGCGTTTTCGGATATGGGATTTGGCACCGGGTTTCAGACTAGAGAGTTGACGCGTTGGGATTGGGGCGAGAAGGCAGAGTCGTTAAGCGACCAGGGTTGGCCCGAATCACATCGGGAGTGGGGGCGGCTTGCCCTGCGAACCTGTAGAGCATGGATCGAGTTAGGATGCTGAAGTAAATGGCAAGTTCACAACTTTACGACGACGTTCATCTGAGGCCGAGCTTCGCAATCAAACTCGATGGCACCGACATGCCGGTGGGGATGGCCGACGACGTGCTCGAGATCGTGGTCGAGCAGAGCATTCACATGCCCCACTCCTGCACGATTCGGCTTCACGAGTGGGACATTCAGAAGAATCAGTTCAAGTGGGTCGACGACGATCAGCTCAAGGAGGGGAAGAGCGTTGAAGTGCAGTTCGGCTACACCAATGACTTGACCACGATCTTCAAAGGCGAGATCACGATGATCGAAATGGACGCCGCCGCTCACATGGTGCCGAATCTGGTCGTCCACTGCATGAGCAAGGATCACCGGCTTCAGAGAAATCGCGTCTCGAAGACGTACCAGCAGGTGACCGATTCCGACATCGTCCAGCAGGTTGCCAGCCAATGCGGGCTCACCGCCATGGCCGATTCCCTGACGACCGTCCGCGACTGGGTCTGCCAGTACAACCAGACCAACTACGAGTTCCTGAAGATGTGCGCGCATCGTAACGGCTGCCGGATGTATGCGGATGGCAACAACCTGATCTTCGAGAAGATCAAGAGCCCCAGTTCGGTTGATCACGAGGTTGCATGGGGAGACAGCCTGCGCTCCTTCCGTCCCCGATTGACGACGCATGGCATGGTCAGCGAGGTGGACGTCAAGGGCTGGGATATGAAGCAGAAGCAGGCGATTCTCAGCAGGAAGTCCTCCGGCGAGGGAGTGAAGTCGGCGGAAGTCGGGGAGTCGTCGAGCGGAGGAGAAGCCGCCACGAACGCCTTTGGCGACCAGGCCAGCCACGCGGTGGTCGACATTCCGGTCAACACTCAGGACGAAGCGGACTCAATCGCTCAGGCGTACATCGACAACCGGGAAACTTCGTTCATCGGAGGCGACGGCCTTTGCGTCGGCCATCCCGCGATCACCGCCGGCAAGACGATCAACGTCAAGGGGGTCGGCAACAGGTTTTCCGGCAAATACGCAATCACATCGGCGACCCACACATTCACCCCGGCCGAGGGTTACACGACCCAGTTCTCCAGCAGCGGAAAGACCCCAAACACGATCCCCGATCTCCTTGCGGGCGAACGGGTAAACGAGACGAACATGAAGGACTGGATCGCGATCGGGCTCGTGACCGACAATCAGGACCCCGATAACCTTGGCCGAATCAAGGTCCAGTATCCCTGGCTGATGGACGACACCAGCTTCTGGGCGCGCATGGCTTCGCCGATGGCAGGCAACAATCGGGGAATCTACTATCTGCCGGAAGTCGGCGACGAAGTCCTCGTCGCGTTTGAACACGGCGACATCCACTCTCCTTATATGATCGGAGCGCTCTGGAACGGGCAGGACAGCCCAGTCGAGCCGAACTCCTCGGCCGTCAACGGCGGCGTGGTTCATCGCGTCATCAAGACTCGCGCCGGCCACACGATCATGCTGGACGACACGAACGGGCAGGAACTGGTCAAGGTGACGTCCCATGCCGGCCACTACGTGCTCATCGACGACGGCAACAAAAAGATAGTCATCGCCGATTCCGCGGAATCCGAGAAGATGACGATCGATATCTCATCAGGCGACGTCGAATGGGTCTGCAACGGCAATTTCAAGATCACCGCCAACCAGAAGGTCCAAATCCAGGGTCAAACCGGAATCGACATCTCGACCCCGGCCCAGGTGCAGATTAGCGGCGATTCGTCGGGTTCGTTCACGTCGAGCGGCACGATCTCGATCTCGGGTTCGATGGTGAACATCAACTCGTAGTCTTCGAATCGGGGTATTCGGGTATCGAGGTATTGGGGGTATTGCGCCTACGAGCCGACACCTTCGCTTGGAGGGTGTCTCGATGCCATGTTGCCTGCTTAGTCCACCATCACCGTCGCCTGACCCGCGAACGTGATCGAGATGACACCGCCCCAAGTGCAATTGCACGTCGACACACTGTCGAGGGACGGAAATTCGTCGAGGATCGTCTTCGCGCAACCGGGCGCCCACGGACCGGGGACCACGGGAACGCACGGCTGAGGGGTGAGGACGCCCTGGGCGGCCGATGTGGCCGACGCCACCTCGGGGTTGGCCAGAGACGAGCACATCCCGAAGGGAACGATGTTGGTCATGGGAATGTGGTCCATGATGTTGGCGGCCGGTTGCCCACCCGCGTTCGTCCGGTGCATGGGGGTCACGGCAAGAGTCGAAGGAGTCAACCCAAACGTGCAGGCGGTTGCGGCGTTGTTGACAACTTGTTGTGGCATGGAGCGACCTCTGTTCACAGATTATATCGGGAACGGCGTCCGGAGTAGCTTGTCGGGCCTCATTTGCCTGCGTTGTCGGTAGTTCTGTGCGGGATGGGGTTCAACGGTTCGTCGCCGGGCTGTTCCGCATTGATTGCAGCCATGCCGTGCTGACAAGAGCTGCCTGAAACTCGGCAGGCTACCGGGCCCGGTGCGGAAAGGCCCGGGGGCTTGGGGGCCGTGGGATCTCCAGGCGCGCGCCGCTTGGACCCCCAGGGCATAGTAGCCGAGCTTCTGCGGAAAAGCCCCGGGGCTTGGGCCATGGAATCTGCCGGCCGCCCGCCGCTTGGAGCCCCAGGGCATAGTTGCCGAGCTTCTGCGGAAAAGCCCCAGGGCTTGGGCCGTGGAATCTCCAGGTCGCGCGCCGCTTGGAGCCCCAGGGCATGGCAGGGTACCGAGAAGAGCGTTCACCGCCATGTCGTCGTTCGGCATCAGGGAATCGCCTGATCTTCGTGCCCGTGTTGAAAGGGAGCGCCGCGCGCCAAATGAAGTTGGCGATCCATATCCAGTTGCCAGATCGCGGAATGTATCAAAACCTGGACTCAAACCAGGGTCAAACGAGCTATAGTAAATTGACCTGGGTTCGGCTGGTGTGCCGGACCAGTATTGAGGGGGAATGGGGTTGGATCAGACTAAGGATTTCTTGGGCTCCGGATGGAAGTTCCCACCCCGTTTGGACAGCCGGGGCCGGATCGAACTAGTCCATCAGGAGCAAGACGTCGAAGAGGCGATCCGCATGATCCTGCTCACCCGAAAGGGGGAGAGGCCGATGAGGCCGGAATTCGGATGCCAGATCCACGATCTCGTCTTCGACCCGAGCGACGCCGCCACCGCGGGCCTTGCCCGGCGCTACGTACAAGAAGCCCTCTTGCGATGGGAGCCGAGAATCAGCGTCCTCAATGTGACCGCGAGCCCGGACCGCAATTACCCGGATCGCCTGATGATCCACGTCGATTATAAGCTGATCGCGACTCAGGAGCGCCGCAACCTGGTGTTCCCGTTCTATGTGATCCCCGGAGAAGGCTAACCTATGTCTCTACCCGTCCCCAATCTGGACACTCGATCTTTCCAGGAGATCGTCGACGATTCGAAGCGGCAGATCGGACTGAGATGCCCCGAGTGGACCGATCACAACGTCTCAGATCCCGGCGTCACGCTGATCGAGCTTTTCGCCTACATGACGGAGATGACCCTCTTCCGGATGAACCAGGTTCCGGAAAAGAACTTCATTAAGTTCTTGGAGATGATCGGGGTCTCTCTCGAAATGCCGGAAGCCGCGCGGACCGATCTCCGCTTTCGCATTTCCCGCTGGATCGAGGATACCGAGGGCGCCGATGCCAACGCGCTGACCCTGCTCGCCGGGCGGACGATCGCCGGGACGATCCGGACCGAAACCGAGGAGTCGATCGAGTTCGTGACCGACGCCGACCTGCGAATGGTGCGACCGAAGATGTCGCTTGTCGTCGCGGTGCCCCGTCAGGAGACGCCGGACGGCGACAAGGAAGCGAGAGGGGCTCGGGAGTTCGGCATCAAGTCGGTGACCGACAAAGACGGATTCGCGATCTTCAACGCCCTCCCGCAGCAAAACGACGCCTTCTATTTGGGATTCGAGAACAATATCTCGAGCAACCTCGTGGCCATCGAGGCCGAATGTCTTACGGCGGCCGCGACCGGCCTCAACGAGGCCTATCCGGCTCAGGTTTGGGAGGTCTGGACGAATGCCGGCTGGGAGCGACTCGACGTCGACTCGGACACTACTTTCGGATTCAACCGGTCCGGAACGATCGAACTGGCGTTCCCCCGAAACGTCGAGGAACGAGTCGTGGGGGGGAGGCGAGGCCACTGGGCTCGCGTTCGCTACACGGTGGATCCAAAGGACCTGCCTCCCAAAGGAATCGAGCAAAAGAGCCCCGATCCTTATCAGAAATCGCCGGAACTGACGGCGGTCAAGGCGCGGACGATCGGGGGAACCGCGCCCGCCTCGCATGCTTCGCTCATCCGCAACGAGATCGTCGGACTAAGCGATGGCACTCCCGGGCAGATCTTTCGCCTTCGGCATGCTCCCGTCCTTCGGCTGGGCG
>DATJYD010000245.1:0-11886 GCA_035499755.1 Fimbriimonadaceae bacterium | reverse complement strand
CAGCAGTTGCAGAACGACTTCATGACGGGTCGACAATCGGTGGATTATCACGACTTGATGATCGCTATGGAACGCGCGGACACTGCCATGGACCTCACCCTCGCGGTGCGAAACAAAGTTCTCGACGCGTACCAGCAGATTCAAGGCATGCAGGTGTAGGAAGGCATCAAGGTATCGAGTGTCGAGGTGTTGGGGTCCTGAATCTCCAACTCAGCGACACACGCATACCCTGATACCTCGATACCCCGTGGTTTCCGCCATGTCGTTCGGAACGCGATATGGGTGGGCTTATACAGAGAATCAGAGCTTGGTGGCAGGGCGCCGATCGGACTCAGAAGCTGATCACGGTTTCCGGCACCGGCGTCTTCATGGCTCTTGTCTTGGCGACTTTCGTTTTGGCGTCGAAGCCGAAGATGTCGCTGATCTTCACGAACCTCAGCCCTGAAGACACCGGCAACGTCGCGATGGCAATCGAGTCGATGGGCATCCCGTGCGATTACGACACGAATGGCAACGTCCAAGTCCCGAGCGACAAGGTCGCCAAGGTCCGGGCCGAGCTCGCGATCAAAAACCAATATCCGAAAGCCGGCCACAGCTTCGGCGCCGACCTCTTCAAGGACGTGTCGCCGATGGTCGATCCTTCGGTTCGCGTGGAAGAGCTCAAGGCGATCGAAGAGGGGCAGCTTTCGGAAGCGATCCAGGTCTTCGACGGCGTCACCGCTGCCAATGTGCAGATCACTCCGGCGGTCGACTCGCCCTTCGACAGCGACAAGAAGCCGGCGCAGGCGAACGTCACGATTTCCGAGTCGCCGGGCGCCATGGTCAGCGGAGACGAGGCGCGCGCGATGGCCAACCTCGTCGCGAGCTCCGTGCAGGGCCTCGACAAGAGCAAGGTCACGATCTTCACCCGAACCGGACGCGCGCTGTGGGATGGGGCCGACATGGACAGCGGCTCGTCGATCGCCGACAGCAACCTCGACCTTCAGAAGCAGGAGTCGCGCAAGAAGCGGGACGAACTCCAGGAAGCTCTCAACCGCATGCTCGGCCCGGGCAACGCGATCGCCATGGTGGACGTAACTCTCGATCTCGACCAGAAGGACGAGGTCGACGAGATCCACACCGGCCAGCCCGTTCCCGCCCAGCAGATGACGGAGACGATGGGAGTGAACGGATCGGGGGCAAACCAAGGACCTTCGGGGCAGCCCTCGAATACGTTCCCACCCGCTGCCGGCCCTTCGACCCCCTCCAAGAGTTCCTACACGCTCGACCGGAAGCAAAACGATCCCGAGCTTTGGCCGAACACTACCAAGCAGACGATCAAGCACGGCGTCGGTCAGATCAAAGCCATGTCGGTCACCGTCCTCGTCAATCAGCCGAAAGACAAGCAAGTCTACGACCCGACGAACCCCAACGACCCGATCAAGCAGCTTGCCCTTTCCGCGCTGCCTCCCCACGATCGGAACGATCCTGCGGCGCAGGCGGAATTCACGGCGAACGTCGTCGCTTATCCATTCGACACGACTCAGGCGGATGAGGCGAAGACGGCGGCGGCGAGCGCGGCGGGTAGCGGCCGTATGGCGCAGATCCTCTCCATGCTTCCCATCGCCGCGCTGCTTCTGGTTGGGTTCTTCGTGATCAAGGCGATCGGCAAACTCGCCGGACGACCGATGCCCACGACGATGCTGGCGGCGGCCGGAGGGCCGGCCCTCCCGATGTCGTCGGACGGCAGCCATCTTTTCGCCTCGGCTTTCCAGCCCGCCGCAGGCAAACCCCTCGATGCCGCCAATCGCTTCGTCCTCCCGGAGATCGTCAAGCAAAAGGCTCTCGAAGCGGGGATCAGCGAGGAGCAACTTCAGGCCGCGATCGAGGAAGCAGGCGACGCCGGCATCTCGGTCGAGGATATTCCCAGCATCAAGAACAAGATCAACGTGCCGCTCGAACAGATCAAGAAGATGGCCAGTGAGCGGCCCGAAACGGTCGCGATGATGATCAAAAGCTGGCTGATTGAGGAAGGAATCCGCAGATGAGAAAGCCCAAGGACGAGCTATCCAACCGGCAAAAAGCGGCCGTGATGCTCATGGCGCTCGGCCCAGAACTGGCGGGCCAGGTCGTGCGGCATCTGAATGAGGAGCAGATGGAACTGCTCTCTCTCGAACTGGCGCGACTCGACAAGGTTACGCCTGAGCAGCGCCACGTCGTCATCACCGAATTCTACGAAGTCGCGATCGCCCAGGAGTACATCGCCGAGGGCGGCATCGAGCACGCCCGGCGCGTTTTGGAGTCCGCATTCGGCACCGAGCGGGCCGACCAAGTGGTGAAGCGCATCGTCAGCGCGATGCAGGTCATGCCCTTCGACTTTCTGAAGAAGGCCGATCCCGGCCAGGTTCTCAGCTTTATTCAGGACGAGCATCCGCAGACGATCGCTCTCATCCTAGCCTACATGCCGATGAACAATGCGGCCATGATCCTCTCGAAGCTCGGCCCCGAGCTTCGCGCCGACGTCGCCGCACGCATTGCGATGATGGACCAGACACCACCGGAAGTTATCCGGAAGGTCGAACAGGTCCTCGAAAAGAAGGTCTCTTCGCTCATCTCTCAGGAAATGACCCAGGCCGGCGGACCGAAGGCTCTCGTCGATCTTCTGAACCGAGTAGACCGCTCGACCGAGCGCCTGATTATGGACTCGCTGAGCGAGAACAATCCGGAGCTGGCGGAGGCGGTCAAGAACATGATGTTCGTCTTCGAGGACATCGTCCAGCTCGACGACCGCGCCATCCAGGCGGTCATGAAGGAAGTCGACATGAAGGAACTGGCGACGGCCTTGAAGGGAACGAGCGGCGAGGTCCAGACCAAGATCTACAAGAACATGTCCGAGCGCGCCGTCGCGATGCTCAAGGAGGACATGGAGTTCATGGGGCCCGTTCGGCTGCGAGTCGTCGAGGAGGCCCAGCAGAAGATCGTCGCCGTCATCCGCCGCCTCGAGGAATCGGGAGAGATCGTGATCGGACGGACCGGAGAGGAAGAGGTCCTTGTCTAAGGACTCCATCTTCCGGCCGGGGACGGTCAAGACCGAGCCCTTCGTCACGAAGCTCGGCGAATTGCCGGAGGCGGCCGTGCCGCGGAAGAAGCGCGCCGCTCACGAGGCGGCGGTGGCGCGCCAACGGGCACTCGACGAAGCCCGGGAGGAGGCGCGAGCGCTCGGCCAAAACGAGGGCTTCGAGATCGGGCACAAGGCCGGATATCAAGCGGGATTCGATCAAGCCTATGCGGAGGCTTCGAACAAGCAGTCGGAGATGCTCCGAGCATTCGCGGCCGACTTGCAGACCGTCCGGGACCGCCTCGAGGAGGCGATTCGCGAGTGGTTCGAAGCGGCTGAAGTGGAGGCCGAGGACATCGCGGTGGAGATTGCCCAGAAGCTTCTTCACGCGCAGCTCAGTCTCGACCGATCCTATATTATCGAGGCCGCGAAGGCGGCTCTATCCCAGTTGACGGAAGCCAGCCACGCTCGGATCAGGGTGAATCCCTTCGACTCGGTGATCCTCAGCAACGCGCGGGAGGAGCTTCTCGCCGCCACCGCCTCGCTACGAGGCGTCGAGGTCGTCGACGACTCCTCCATCCTCGGCGGCTGCATCGTGGAGACCGATCGCGGCGCGGTCGACGCCACCGTATCGACCCGCTTCGAGGTTCTTCAGGGCGGGCTGGAGGTGGCCTAGGGGATGTGGCTCGTAGTTCGTAGCTTGATGCTCGGGGCTTGTGAATCAAGCCGGCCGATCCGGCCGATTTCCGCGGGAGGCGCTCTATGATCGCCGCGCCCAAGTTCGCGCGGCTGCGCCGGGCGATTGCCGCGACACCCGACTATGCAGTTTTCGGAAAGGTCGCGCAGGTCGTCGGGCTCGTGATCGAGTCGATCGGCCCCGACGGCCGGATCGGCGACCTTTGCACGATCCAAACCGGCTCGAACCCCCCGACGTCTCAACACCCCAACGTCCTCCTCCCGGCCGAGATCGTGGGCTTCCGAGGCGACCGCGTCTTACTCATGCCGCTCGGGGAGCTGAGCGGGATCGGTCCGGGGTCGCTCGTGAGCAACACAGGCGCTTGCCTGCAGGTTCCCACGGGACCAGGTCTGCTCGGTCGAACGGTCGATGGTCTGGGTAGCCCGATAGACGGGCTCGGCAGCATCGAGTCCTCCCGCAGCTATCCGATTCTCGCGTCACCGCCGAACGCATTGCAGCGCCGGATGATCAAACGCCCTCTCGCTACGGGCGTGCGAGCGATCGACGGCATCTTGACCCTCGGCGAAGGTCAGCGCATGGGAATATTCGCAGGGTCGGGAGTGGGGAAGAGCACGCTGCTGGGAATGATCGCGAGGAACTGCGAGGCTGACGTCAACGTCATCGCGCTCGTCGGAGAGCGCGGTCGCGAGGTCAAGGAGTTCATCGAGAACGATCTCGGGCCGGAGGGCCTCGCGCGGAGCGTGATCGTCTGCGCGACGAGCGACCAGCCGGCCCTTATCCGCATCAAGGCCGCGCTCAGCGCGACGGCGATCGCCGAGAGCTTCCGCGACGAGGGCAAGAACGTTCTCCTCATGATGGACAGCGTCACTCGATTCGCGATGGCTCAACGAGAGGTGGGCCTCGCGGTCGGCGAGCCGCCGAGCACGAAGGGTTACACACCAAGCGTGTTCGCCCTGCTGCCCCGCCTGATGGAACGCGCCGGCAATGCCGAGCGGGGATCGATCACCGCCCTCTACACGATCCTCGTCGAAGGCGACGACACGAACGAGCCGATCGCCGACACCTCCAGGTCGATTCTCGACGGCCACATCGTGCTGAACCGGGCTCTTACGAGCCGCGGTCACTATCCGCCGATCGACGTGCTGCAGAGCCTCAGCCGGACGATGCCGTTCGTCGTCAATCTTTCGCAGATCGAATTCGCGAGGAAAATCCGCGAGTGGATGGCGGCCTACAGCGACGTCGAGGATCTGGTCAGCATCGGCGCCTACAAGCCAGGAACCAAACCCATCGCCGACCGGGCAATCGCCAAATGGCCGGCCATCAACGAGTTTCTTAGACAGGACAAAGCGGAAGGTACTTCCATGTCCGAATGTATCGAAAGGATGAAGGAGCTTGCAAATGAGGAAGTTTAGATTCCGCCTTCAGAAGATCTTGGAGTATCGGGAAGCGATGGAGCATTGGGCTCAAGAGGCCTACCTCGAAACGAGAGTCGCGAGGCTCGAGGGGGAGGCCGCGCTGCAGGATATCCGGAGCCGGAGATCGGCTCTGCTTCAGAACTCGGCCGACTCGCTCGCCGAGCGCCGCGAGCTGGAAATGGCGGTGCAGGTGCTCGACGACGACGAAACCGCGCAGAAGACGGTCATCGAGGTGCTGGTCGCGGAGGAATCGAAGGCGTTCGATGTCTGGCAGGAGAAGAGGCGCGAACTCGAAACGATGGTGAAGCTGCGGGACCACGCCCTCGATGCCTGGACGCTCGAAGAAACGAGATACGAGCAGGCCCAACTCGACGAATGGGCGGTACTCAAGAGGAGCGCTTAAATGAGAATTCAGACTCCGTTTCAACCCCTCGGCCCCGAAGCCATCATGCAGAGGCTGCAGCAGTTCCAATCGATGGTCTCCAGCCTGTCCGGGTCCCAGGGCTCGGGTGGTGTGGCCGGCATGAGCGGCAACCTGCCGGGAGATGCCGGTGGGTTCGCGCCCTTCGATCCTAAAACGGCCGGGGCGACGATCACGGCCGACAAAGCTCCTGCCGACCTGAAACCGCTGATCGACCGCGCCGCCAACGAGAACGGGATCGATCCCAATCTGCTGGACGCGGTGGTGTCGGTCGAAAGCAGCTATGACCCCAACTGCCGGTCCCGCGCGGGCGCCCTCGGCCTGACTCAACTGATGCCCGCGAACGTCAAGGAACTCGGGGTTTCCAACCCGTTTGATCCCGCCGAGAATCTGGATGGGGGCGCGAGGCAGCTCGCCCAACTCATCGCGAAGTATCCGGGGCATCTCGACATCGCCTTGGCCGCCTATAACGCGGGTCCCGGCGCGGTCGCGAAGGCGGGAGGCAGCATTCCCAATTACCCTGAGACGCAGAGCTACGTTCGCAAAGTGCTCGATCTCTATCACGCCAAACAGGCTCAGCAATGAAAGCGCTCATCTTCGTCGTCCCGGTCCTGATCATCGCCGCCGTACTGGGGCTCGCCTTCACCGGCAAGATCAAGATTCCCGGCATCACTCCCCCAGGCAAGGCGGCCTCAGCGATGTACGGATCCGGCCACGACGACAAGACGGACGTCAAGACGTCCAAGCCGGCTGCGGCTCCCGCCAAGCCCAAGGCGGCGGTTGCCGACTCCCTGCCCCCCAAGGCGACTCCCAAGACGACCAGGAGAGACCCCGACCAGGGCGCGGTGGCCCTCGCGATCGTCTGGAACGAGATCGGAACCGACGAGTTGATCGCGATCAGCAAGGACTGGAAGGATCAGGATCTCGTCCGCGTGCTCGGCCACATGGACAACGACAAAGTCGCCAAGTTCATCGACGAACTGGCCAAGGGCGACGACGACGGCAAGATCAAGGCCGATCCGTTGCGGGCTTCGAAGCTGAGCAAGGCTCTCCAGGACCAGGGCTCGGTCGTCAAGCAGGCCGACAAGACGACTTGAGCCGCCCGAAAAGTTCTCGCTTCCAAGAGGTTTCTGCGAAATGTGGCCTCGTCTCCCCGGATTCAGTTGATAATAGAATTGTCACCGGTCTTGGAGGTTGGGATGGTTCGTCAGCTGATATGCGCGCTCGACACCGACGATCTTGAGGAGGCGCTGCGGATTATCCGGAGAGTCTCGGCGCACGTCGGCGCGTTCAAGATCGGGCACGGTCTAGCGCTGCCTTACGGTCTCGAAGTGGTCGAGAGGCTTCGCGACGCCGGCGCCAATCGGATCTTTCTCGACCTGAAGCTTCACGACGCCCCCGATGTGGTGGCGGCCGCCGTGCGGGAGGCGGCTCGATGGGGCGTGTGGATGATGACGCTCCACATCTCGGGTGGCCCGGCGATGATTCAAGCCGCGGTGGAAGAAGCCAACCAAGTGAATATCGAGCGGAGGCCGCTTCTGATCGGGATCTCGGTTCTTTCTTCGATCGACCAGCGCACCCTTTCCAATCGGCTCGGAATCACGGGCGGATTGACCGACTACGTGGTGCGGCTTTCGCGGCTTGGTATGGACTACGAGCTCGATGGCGTTACCTGCCCACCGGCGGAGGTCGGGGTCGTGCGTGCCGCGATCGGTCACGGCATCATCGTGTGTCGAGGCATCCGTCCGACCGGAGATGCAGTGGAAGCGGGCGAGGGAGGCACGCCGCTCCTGGAGGGCGCGAACTACATTATTTTGGGCCGCGCACTCGTGGACAGCCCGGACCCATCCGCAGTTCTCAGTTCCTTTGGGCTCGGCCGCCTTGGCGGTTCGGTCCACGCCTAGTCGGCCGCCACCGCCCTTTGTCATCGCGAGCCGGCGACGTGCCCGCGAGCCGACGGAATCTGGTTGCCGCGAGCGCCGATTTCGCGCTATCCTCTTTCGCAGGATTGATGACCTCTGAATCCGCCATCGCATCGGGGCCGTTTGTTTCCCGGCTCGCATCGGCCGTGGCCCGCAAGGGCAACCCATGTTCGGTCGGGCTCGATCCCGATCCGGCCCTGATGCCCTCGTGGCTTATCGATCGCCGTGAGCCGAAAGGCGTGCTCGTCAAGTTCGGCGAGATCGTCATCGACGCGGTCGCCGGCCTCGTCCCGGTCGTCAAGCCCCAATCGGCCTTCTACGAGGCTTTTGGCAGCGAGGGAATCGCCGCGCTCGAAACGACGATGGCTTATGCCCGCGAGAAGGGACTCATTGTGCTCCTCGACGTGAAGCGGGGGGATATCGGCAGCACGAGCAAGGCGTATGCTCGAGCCTATCTCCATCGCGGGGGTTCGGGACTCGAAGCGGACGCGATCACCCTTAATCCCTACCTCGGGAGAGACAGCCTCGAACCCTTCGTCGATGCCGCCTATGAGTTCGGCAAGGGCGTGTTCGTATGCGTGATGACTTCGAATCCGGGCGCGGGCGACGTCCAGAAGCTCCAAAGCGAGGGTCGGCCGGTCTATCGGCACGTGGCCGAAATGGTCGGCGTCCTGAGCCGCCGGGACGGCGAAGAGTTCGGTCCGATCGGGATCGTGGCGGGGGCTACCTACGCCGCCGAGGGGATCGCTTTGCGCGAGATGCTGCCGCGCTCGATCATACTCGTCCCGGGACTGGGGGCGCAGGGAGGCGCCACCGCGCACCTTCGCGACCTCGTCGGACCCTCCGGCCACGGCGCCATCGTCAACAGCTCGCGCGGGATCACGTATCCGAACTCGGACTGTCCGGACGAAGCCGCCTACGGCGGGGCCATTCGGCAAGCCGCTCTGGATTTCATACGCACGGTGACCGGTTCATAGCCGCATGAAGACGGAAGCCTCCGACGGCTTGCTCGCCTGGTATGACGAGCACCGCCGGGATTTGCCTTGGCGAAGAACGGCCGACCCCTACGCGATCTGGGTTAGCGAGATCATGCTGCAGCAGACGCAAGTCGCGACGGTTCTCCCCTATTACGGGCTGTGGATGGACCGCTTCCCAGATATCGTCGCGCTGGCGGCGTCCGACGACGATACGGTTCTTTCGCTATGGCAGGGCCTCGGATACTACCGCCGCTGCCGTCTGCTCCTTGCCGGGGCTCGGATCGTGGCCGCCAACGGCTGGCCGAAGTCGGCGGCTGAGTGGCGTGCTGTCCCGGGAGTGGGGAAGTACACAGCGGCGGCGATCGCTTCCATCGCGCTGGGCGAGCGGGTGGGCGTTCTCGACGGCAACGTCGAACGGGTCTTCGCGAGGCTAACCGGTTGTTCTGCGTCCGGCGGAGTCCTAAGACGTGAAGCTTGGAAGTGGGTCGACGCCTGCGTCTCTTCGGAGCGGCCGGGCGACTGGAATCAGGCGATGATGGAGATCGGCGCGACCGTTTGCCGGCCGGTCGCCCCTCAATGCGGGGAATGCCCGCTCGCCGAAGGCTGCTTTGCCCGCGCGAAGGGTCGCCAATCCGATCTCCCGGTAAAGTCCAAGCGCGTTCCGACCGTGCGCCTCGAGCGCGATGCCTGGGTCTATGTCTGCGGCGATCTCTTCGGATTGGAGCAGGCGCCCGCGGGCGAGTGGTGGGAAGGGATGTGGCGCTTCCCCACGACTTCGGGCGTTTCTCGGGGGCTTGAGGCTGGTCGTGTTCGGGAGATCGATGGCCTGGAGAAGGTCACCGCTTGCGCGGGAATCGTCCGCCACACGGTGACGAGTCACCGGATCGCGATGACGGTCTACGTCGTTCCGAGATCCGAACCTGCTCCCGAACTGTCCTGGTTCACGATCGCGGAGCTGGCTTGCCTCGCCCTGCCCAGCCCGTACCGCCGTGCGCTGGCCCTCGCAATCACGCAACTGGGGCATGGGCACTGAGATGGGAGTGCCTACTCGATCTCCAGCGACCGGAAACGCTTCTCGGTGGCGTCGACGTTCACGGTGAGGACGCCGTAGGCCCACTGGACGCTCTTCTGGATCGAAGCCGCGTGCTCGCGCTCGGGGGAGTTGCCGGGGAAGCGACTGGGGTCGCCTCGCTTGTTGAGCCGTTCGAAGGCCCGGCGGATCTCGTCGAAACTGGATTGTTCGGTCACGCCGAGAATGCGGCGGGCGCGTTCTTCGCGCGAGGCGACCGGCTCGACCGAACCCACCGCCGGCGTATTCGCAGACGACAGGGAGGTCTTCGAAGGGGTCGATCCCGCGATTACGTCGTTCAACTCTCGCTCCGCCTCATCCAACTCGACTCCCCGGATGCGATCGTATTCCCGGTTGACGTATCCTCGAAGCAGATCGTAAACCCTTTTCGCCTCGCCCATGAATCCTAAGGGTACCCGCCTCCCTAGAACTTGAAATGCAGCGTTAGGCCCGCGTCGAAGAGGGCCGTGCCGCGATAGCGAACGATGGGTTCGAGGATGAAGTTCTTGGTCAGCTTGAACGAGACCATGATCCGGTAGAAGTCGGCTCGCTGCCCATTGTCGCGGGTCCACCCGACCGTGAGGCTTCGATTGGGATCCGACTGGAGCTTGGCGCTGACGTCGAACATCGTGTCGTCGTGATCGGAAGGAGTCGCTCCTCCCAAGACCATGATCATTTCGCCGCCAAGATCGATGAGCGGCCCCGCGTTCTTCGAGTAATCCAGGCCGAACATCGTCTTGTAGCCGTGTCCGATCCCGGGCGAATCCTCGGGTCTCCGGACGAGGTCGAAGGAAGTCGCGTTGATCCCGAAGTGCTCGCCGATCGCGAAGCTGAAGCCCAGCCGCGAGCCGACGCGTCCCACCACTCCCCTTTGGCGCTTGTCGCCGTTGTCGCAGGCGGCGAGGACGATCGGGAAGCCCTCGAACGCAAGCTGGGTGTCGGCTCGGGCGGCAAGGACGCTCTCGTGGAGAAAGCGCCCTGATCCGAAAGGCAGATATTGCTTCCCCAGCCGCCAGATGCCGGGGTCTTCGATGTAGTACTGGTCGAGCGAATCGCGGTCGGCGTCGCCGGGAATTCGCTCGAACTTCTCGGCGACGAATCCCTGAAATCCGGGCTCCGTGTAGAACGTGACCGAGGCGATCGAGTGCTGGCCCAGGTTGTCGTAGAATCGCACGAAGGTAGGGCCGGTCGAACCGGTGAGGAACTGCATCCGGCCGTCGATATTGAAGAAGATGTCCGGATTCTGGCCCCGCGCGAAACCCGACAGCCCAGCGAGGAAGAGAACGGCTGCCGCCTGAGATGCCCTCGTCCTCAAAGAGCCGACCCCCGGAGGGCCGTCGCCGTCTCCGCCAACGCGATCTCCTCCTGCTGCCCGGTGGCGAGGTCGCGCAGAATCGCCGTCCCTTTGGCCAGTTCGTCGGATCCCAGAATGAGCGCCTTCAGGGCGCCTGATCTGTCGGCCTGCTTGAGCTGGGCCGACATCTTTCTCCCGTCGATGTCGCCCAAGGCCGAAATGCCTTCCGCGCGAAGCTCGCGGAGGAGCCGGCGGCAAGCCGGACCGGCATCGGCGGTGGCTTGAACCACATAGACCTCGGGAAGCTCGGCCTCCCAGGCAATTCCGCTTTCCTCCAAAACGATGAGGGCGCGCTCGATACCCATCGCTACGCCGACGCTGGGCGTCGGAGGTCCCCCGATATCCCGCACCAGGTTATCGTAGCGGCCGCCGCCGCAGAGCGAGCTTTGCGCCCCGAGCTTGGCCGATACGATCTCAAAGACGGTGTCGGTGTAGTAGTCCAGCCCGCGAACGATGTCGGGCGCGATCCGGTAGGGGATGCCGGATTCGGTCAGCAGCTCTTGGAGGGTTTCGAAGTTGGCTTTCGACTCCGGCTCCAGGTAATCCAGAATCGAGGGAATCGTGCGCTTGAGTTCGGCCGCTTCGGGGTCCTTCGTGTCGAGCAGGCGCAGCGGGTTCTTTTCGGCCCTGGTCCGGGCTTCCTCGTCCTGCCCCGCGAGATAGCCGGCGAAATGCTCGAGGACGACTTCTCGGTAGCGTGCCCGCGCCCCCTCGCGGCCGATTGAATTGACCGCGACCTCGATGTCGTCGATTCCGATCCGGCGATAAAACCGGGCCGTGACTTCGATGATCTCGGCGTCAGCCTCGGGTGAGGCGCTGCCTACGAGTTCGAGACCGACTTGATGCGACTCTCGCAGCCGTCCCTTCTGCGGCCGACCGTAACGGAAAATCGGCGTGATGTAGTAGAGCCGGGCGACCTGGCCGGGCGGACAAAGGCTGTGCTCGATAACCGCCCGGATCGCCGGCGCGGTTCCTTCGGGCTTCAGCGCGATAT
>DATJYD010000244.1:0-3317 GCA_035499755.1 Fimbriimonadaceae bacterium | reverse complement strand
CCATACCACGGCCTGCTCGCAAGCTCCAAGGGAACGAAGGACTACGACGAGTTGTGGATCGACTGGAACCGCGACGGCTGGTTCGACGATTCGGAGCGGGGCAACGTGGTCGGCAGGATGCGGGGGGGAGGCTGCATCTTCGAGCCATCCGGCGAGCCCGCCGGCTTCGCCGCCGACCGGCCACTGATCTTCCACGTCGGATCTTCGCTCGAAACAAGGCCGGGCATCGCCTACGAGGGCACGTTCGATCCCGGCGGCAAGGCCTTTCCGATCCGGCTTGTCGATACGTCTTTCGACGGCAAGTTCTCACCCGCCTCCGGAATGTTCACCCCGAGCGATACGCTCGTGGCGGACTATGACGGCGACGGAAAGCTCGAGTCGACGGTGCCTGAAGACCGCAGCGACGACGATTCCGAGTGCGTGCCCTTTACGCCGTCCGTGCTCATGCCCGACGGCAAGTACTACTTCGCTAGTGTTTCGCCGGATTCCGCGGAGCTCACCCTGCGCCCCGATCCCACGCCGACCGGCCGGGTCGAGGTGGGATCCAACGTTCTCCCGAAGGCCCTCCTCTCCCAGGGCCAAAATCTGTTCTCGGTTCCGGTTATCGGCGGCGCCTGGATCCTCAAAGCGGGGACGTACACGGTCTACGACGCGAGGTACACAGAAACCAGCGCGGACGGTCAGAAATGGCTGATCCATATCGCCGGATTCGGAGGGGGAAGCCAACCGATCGACGTCGATCCCGCGCGACCCGTCTCGTTCGAGGCCTGCGGGCCGTACCAGATGTCGATCCAGCGAAACGAGACGGTCGGCTACGAGATGTTGATGGTCTGGGTATGGAACCGTCAGGGCACGACCGTTTGCCCGATTCAGCGCGCCGACGGAAGCCTCCCGCCCCAAGGCAGGATCAAGGTCACCGACGATCGGGGCAAGTCCCTCTTCACCGCGACCCTGGGCTCGTTCCCGGTCGGCCCCTTCTGGAGCGCGAATATGCCGGTCGGGCCGCACGACCGCGGGCCGTTCCACGTCGTCGCGACCTGGGATCTCCCTCTGTTCGGCCATCTCAGCGCGAAGCTGGACTTCAAACGGTGAAGACTCAGGGCTTGCGCTTGATGGTCATCGTCATGCTTGCACCCGCGCTTTGGGGGGACGACATCTTGCAGTTGCTTTCCACGAGACTGCCATTCGCTAGGTCGTAGACGCTGTCGAAAGTGAGGTCGATTGGATCCTTGCCATTGTGGGTGGCGTGGGCGTCGATTTCCGCCTTGAGCCTCTTGCCGGCGGTGTCCACGGCTGTCACTTTGACCCCGACCGTGAGGGCGACGTCCTCGCCGTTCCACGTCCACTTGTCCGTGTCCCCCGCTTTCACTTTCTTGTCGAGCGTGCTGGCCGCAACCATCTCGAAGAGGCTGATGATGTTGACCGCGTCCTGCCCAACCTTGAACTTGGCTGGGAAGTTGTGAGCGTCGGTTGTCGCGTCGATGCTGCCGGATGCGCTCGGCGCCGCGCCCCCGGCCGGGGTGATCTTCAGGTTGCTCAACGTAAAGGTGACGGTAGCCCGGCCACCCGGAACGAGCTTCTTGACCGCGAAGTCGAGGTCGACGCTCATCGTGCTGCCTTGATCCGCTTCCGCGACCACATAAGAGATCTTCTCGCCTTGCTTGTACGTGCGGGCGAACATCGCTTCATCCTGAGCAGCCGCGGCGCCCTGAAACATGGCGGTGGCAAGGCAAAGAGCGGTGAACATTCGACAACCTCCGGTCAGCTGTCAACGCTACCCGATTTCCTGATCGGGTACGATTTTGGTCCCGCTCGCCCAGGTGGTGAAATTGGTAGACGCGCTGGCTTCAGGTGCCAGTGTCCGCAAGGACGTGAAGGTTCGAGTCCTTTCCTGGGCACCAATCTTAGCCTTTTCGAACCGCCGGCAGAATCGTTGCGACGGAAGTGTCGACGGAACGCATCCGCACCTCGACCTGGCTTCCTCGAGGTAGGCGTCGCACCACGCCGTAGGCCCAAGACATGCCGCTCCAGATCGGGCGATCGTCCTGGCGGTCCACTGTTATTGGGCGGCCGTCGGCGGCGACCTCGATGCCGAGCCAATTGGCCCCCGCGTCGGGGATCGGCGTTCGCACGGCCAGCCCCTTCGCGTCGCGCTGCTCGAACAGGAAGTGGAGATCGCCGCCCGGCGCGACAAACGTCGCCCGGGCGGACCGGCCCTCGACCGACCAATCCGCCTCGACCTCCTCCAGGTTCGGCGGCAAGCGGTCGTTGGCGGGAGCCTCCAGCTTCAGGCCGGGGCGATTCGTCAGAAGAGCGACGGCGCCGGGGCCGAGATCGATAGACTGGTCGGCCAGATCGCCCCAGCCGTCGAGAAACCCGAGGCTCAGGCCTGCTCTTGGCAGCTTGCAGGTGATTCTAGACAACGAAGGATTGACAAGGATCGTCGTGTGCTCGCGCTCCCAGCCGTAAACGCCGTTCCAACCGGCGGGCTGGCAGATTCGAGGAACTCCCCGAAAGAGATCTTGGGCTTGCGCGAAAAAGCGGGCATCGTCCTCGGAGAGGAGTTCCAGATTGCCAAGCGTCATATGAACTCGGCCACCGCGGGCGAGAGAGAGGAGAAGACTGGCGCGCCAGCCCGCGCTTCCCCGCCGGTAGCAGGTGCCGGCAACTCCGAACATCGAAGCGCAGTCGTCGATGCGGTCCAATGGGAGACCGCCTTCATGGAGGAACCGAACCATGTGGTCGGCGTACACGTCGAGGGTACGCCAGAAGTCTGGCAACGGAACGTCGGCGGGCCTTGGGTCGCCGCAGTAGATCGTGTCGAAGACCTCCAGCCACTTGGGGTCGATTACTCGGCGGACCGGGCGGTCGGTCCAGGTCATGAACTCCGCTTCCTCGAAGCCATTGTAGGCGAGGAGGATGGCCTCCGGGCATCTCGCGCGGAATCCGGCCAGGGCCTGGCGGTAGGCGGTTACGTTCCGGGATCGGATCTCGGAGGGAAGCATCTTCAGGCGGGTTGGCTCCGTAGCGGCCCCGAAGTCGGCGAAATCGAACTTGAAAACGCGGATGCCTTGGGCGTACCAATGCTCGAGGACCTCGACGAAGCCCTCCAGAAAGCCCCCCTCGAAACAGGATAATCCCCAACCGTCGGAGGCGAGCGAACGGCCCCAGGCAGCGGGCGGATCGAGTTCGAAGGCGGTGTTGGCGGGAAACCAAAGCCCGGGCAGGAGTCCATGCTCCGCGCATGCGTCGAGCCACCCTTGCGGGCCGTCCGGCCAGCGGTCCTTCTTCCAGGTCCGGTACCCGCCGTCCCGCTC
>DATJYD010000243.1:0-3689 GCA_035499755.1 Fimbriimonadaceae bacterium | reverse complement strand
CCGTTCCTCGGGCCGCAGCGTGTACTCGAACTCCATTTCCCGCTCCGGGCCGATCTCGAGCGGAAACTCGCGCCGGGAAGCCTGAAAGTGCGGCGGGGGTTCGTCGCGCACTATGCCGCGGATGGGCTCCAGGGATTCGTTGGTAAGGGTGACGACGATCTTGTTCGCGGCCCGCACCGACAGCACCGGATCGAAATCGCGTCTCACCTTCAAGCTTGCCGGCGAAGGCCCGATTCGACCGCTCAACCATGCCACGACTATAACGGCGACGTCGTAGGCGATGGCTAGAGACGGCATGCCGAAGATGCCGGCAACCGCGGCGATCGGTAAACCGAGCGCGACAAATAACCAGAACCTCTTCGTCGGTACCATTTCGCAGGGATAATTCTACTTGTGGAGCATGAGCTTGCCGTTCTGAGCCCCGAGAAGACCATTCTAACTTACCGCTTGGCCAGCATCGGGGGCCGCGTATTCGCGCACCTGATCGATGTTGCGGCCATTCTCGGAACGATTACCGTCGTTGGCATCATCGTGAGTCTCAGCGGCCTTGCCGGGCCTGGCGTCGGCGCTTTGTCCCTCACCGGATTCCTCATCTTCATAACCGCGTTTCCTTTCCTCTATTTCATCCTTTTCGAGGCTCTTTGGAACGGCCAGACTCTGGGCAAAAAGGCGCTCATGCTAAGAGTGCGCATGGCCGACGGCACCGCCGTAACTCCCCTTGCGGCAATTGGCCGCAATCTCCTCCGGCCCGCCGACATGCTGCCGGGAACCTATTTCGTCGGATTGCTCGCCCTGTTCACGAGCCCCCGCTCGCAGCGCCTCGGCGACCTTGTCGCGAACACGGTCGTGCTCTATGAAAAGCGTGCGCCCTTCCGATTTACGCCCGCTCCCCATACGGCCGGCATCCACCCGTTGGAGAATCAAGTCGGCGAACTGAGAGGCATGACTCTCGACGAGTACAACGCTTTGCGGCGGTATTGTGACCGCTTCCCGGAGCTCGCGCCCGCTGCCCAAAAGAAGCTGACGGACGAGGTCTGGCTGCCCATCGCGGCTCGGCGTTCCGTCGCGATGGCCCCGAACATCCATCCCATCTATCTCGCGGAAGCGGTCGTCATGAAATACGGGCGTGAACATGGCCTTCTCTGAGCGAGTCCAGCAAAGTCAGCCGAAAGAAGATCCACCATCGGAGCGGGAAGACTCGTGGAAACCTCTGTGGAAAGCGCGATCATTAAGAGTCGTGTGCAAAATGGGGCTTGACAAACCTACACACAACCCTTGTTTCCCACCGGGTTTTCCACGTGGTGATTTTGCCGGGGTTTTCGTCCGGTAGGTTCGCGTAAGCAGTCTAGCGCGTGATTAAAGTTGCACGGATTCAGGGTTTTCCCCAAGTGAGCTTCCGTTAAGAATAATAGAAACCTTAATGATCACATCTGATCCAGAAGAGAAGGCTAGGGAAAAACTCGGGGTTGGGGTTGAGTCGGTCCGGCTGTCGGCCTTTCGGAACTACACCGCGCTCGACGTCGAGTTGGATCCGGCGTTCAATGTGATCGCGGGAGCGAACGCCCAAGGCAAGACGAACTTCCTCGAATCCCTCTACCTTCTCTCGACAACCCGCCTGCTGAGGGGCCAGCGGGATGCCGAGGCGATTCTGCAGGGACACGGACAATGCACGGTGACGGCCGAGCTCTATGGTGGACGGACCCAGCTTGGGATGATCCTCGAAGCCGGAATCAAGAAGCGCGCCCTCCTCAACGGAATCCGCTTGCCCAGGGCTTCCGATTTGATCGGGCGGCTGCCGTGCGTCTGCATCAGCTCGCTGGATCTCGCGATCGTCCGGGATGAGCCGACCGACCGCAGGCTCTTTCTCGACTTGGAGTTGTGCGCCCTCTATCCGTCGTATCTCCGGAATCTGGCGCAATACAAACGGGCACTGGAGCAACGAAACGCGCTGCTTCGCGAGTCGCGTGAGTTCATGCAGCCGGCGGTGCTCTTCGAGTCCTGGGAAGAGCAGATCGCATCGGCGGGAGCGGAGCTTCGGAAGGCGCGGGCGGCCTATGTCGTGGAGTTGGCTCCCATCGCGAGAGAACGCCACCGCGCAATGGGAGACGGCGAGCAACTGGACATCGGCTATCTCGCAAAGGACGAAGCGAAGACGGACGATGAGCTGCGCGAGGCTCTTCAAGCCACCCGCAGTCAAGACGTAAGCCGAGGCGGCACGAGCGTCGGCCCGCACCGCGACGATCTCTCCATCGTCATCGACGGCCGGGAGGGGCGACTCTACGGCTCACAGGGCCAGCAGCGCACCTCGATGATTGCGCTCAAGCTCGCGACGCTCGAGGTCGGCAAACAGAAGCTCGGCTTTCCGCCGCTGCTCTTGCTCGACGACATCCTCAGCGATCTCGACCAGCGCCGCCGCTCCCTTCTCGTCGAGTTGGTGCTCCGAGAGGCCGGACAAGCGGTTCTCACCTGCACGGAAGCGGCCGCGGCAGGACCTGACATCCTCGACCGGGCTCGGGTCTTTGAAGTCCGCGCCGGGGCGATGCGGCCAACGGTGGAGGGATGAGCATCTGGCTCCAAGGGCGCGTGATGGGAAAGTGAGCAGGGTCGGAATCCCCTCCTCTTGCGCCTGAGGCGAGCCGTACGCCTGCCTCGGCTACAATGGACGCGTGAAGCGCCTGAACGCCATGCTTAGCCAAGCCATTGGGAAGGAGGAAGTCCTTCGGATGGCCAGGGCCCAGCGCGTGCTGAAGGAATGGCCCGCCATCGTCGGAAAGGCGATGGCCGAGCGGTCGCATCCGGATCGTTGGGAGCGCGGCACCGTGTGGGTCGCCGTCGAGGGCTCCGCATGGGCTCAGGAGCTTCGGATGATCAAGGATATCATCCTGGAGCGGCTCAAAGAGAAGGCGGGCGAGTCCGGCCTCTTCCTCGATGTCCGCTTCGGCGTCCGGCCGTTGCCGCAGAAGGAGGAAGCGGAAGCCGAGCCGGTGTACGCGGTAGTGGCCGACGACCGGGAGTCGCTATCGATCTCGGAGATCGCCGCCCGACGGCTCAGGAACTGGGATCGAGGCTGAATCATCGACCCGCTCCGGGCGCAACCGATGTTTCACGTGAAACATCCGCGAAATAAAGAGCAACCCTCCCCGATCGGGCGCCGCGGGGTCTGAGTGTCGAGGTCGAGACAGCCCCTTCCCTTCCGCCATTTGTGCATAATCCGGGCAGCCGATCCACTCGGGATGGGAACGCATGCAATCGGAGCTGGAACGCAGACCCCTCTTCGTCGCGGCGCTTGGTTTGGTCCTTGGCCTGACGCTTGTGCTTCACCCCCTCCACCTTCTCTTCCTCCTGCCCGCACCCTTTCTTCTTCGCACCCTTAAATCTCGGGCCGCCCTTGCCCTAGCCGTCCTCGTGGGAGTGTTCTTCGGACCCGGTCCGGACCCGCCTCCGATCGTCGACCAGTTCGTATCGGGCGAGTGGCGGGTGGAGACGATGCCGGTCATCTTGCCCCAGTCGCAGATGACGGTCATTTCCCAGGGCGCGATCCGTCTGATTCTCTTCTATGACGGTCCAATTCCGCTGTGCCCGGGATCGGTCGTGAGAATCCGAGGCGTGGCGAAGCCGCCCAAAGAGGGTCACGAGGAGCTCTATAGGCTGAGGTCCGCGGCCGGCTCGATCGACGTGGCGGCCGGCCG
>DATJYD010000242.1:0-2442 GCA_035499755.1 Fimbriimonadaceae bacterium | reverse complement strand
GAGGTTGCGCGCTACTACACGGCCGCCGACATCTTCGTCTTTAGCTCGATGACGGAAACCCAAGGCCTCGTTGTGCAGGAGGCGATGACCTACGGTTTGCCCGCCGTCTGCGTGGGTGGCGGCGGCGCGAGCGCGAGCATCGCGGACGGCGTGAACGGCTTTATCGTTCGAAACGAGGCGCATGGGTTCGCGACGACGGTGCTCGACGTCCTCAACAACGACGAATTGTATGCGCGGCTGGCGGACGGGGCTGCGAAGTCGGTCCGCCTCCATGGGACCGAGGAGATGTGCGGGAAAGTCGTGGAAGTGTATCGAGACGTTCTCGCGGCGAGATCCATGGCAGGAGACAGACGCTTTGTCGAACTCAGATAGTGCCGAGGGTCTCCGACCCTCGTGTCCAAGGGATCAGGGCAGTGAGAAGCCCCGGCGCGATGCTTCCCTGCCGGGCGGCATTGGACTGTTTTTCGCCTGCTTGGCCGTTCTCGCTTTGATTCGCGTTGTACTCGGCTACATCGCGCTGCCCCTGAATGCCCTACCTCTGACGAATCTCGCCATCGCGATCCTGTTCCTTGCCGCGCCGATCGTGGCTCTATTCTTCGGGGCGAACGCTCGGTGGAACTGGCGCACCGCGGCCGCCTTCGTCGCCGGCGGGATCGTCGTGCAATTCGGGTTAGTCGGCCTGTCGGCGATCCTTAAAGGGCCTCCGCCCGTTATCGGGGTCTTCAACGCGCTCGGCCAGGCCGCCCTTCCCTGTTGGTGCGTCGGACTTGGAGCGCTCGTCGCGACCCTCATCAAGGACAAGAATCTCATCCTCCCGATCGCGATCTTCCTCGCGGCCTACGATTTCCTCCTCATCCTAACACCGATCGGCTACAGCGCCAAGTTCATGAAGGCGGCGATGCCGGTCCTTACGAAGGTCGCAGGGCAGATTCCGACGGTGTCGGCCCATCCTACCCACGGCTTCGCCCAGCCGGGCTATTTCGTCGGGATGGCTGATTTTGTGTTTCTCGCGATGTTCTTCATCGCCATCTTCCGGTTCGGGATGCGGGCCAAACAGACGCTCGCGGCCGTGATCGCGGGGTTGCTCGTGTACCTGGTCCTCGTGATGTTCTTCGGCGACCGGACGCTGTTCGGCATGGGGCTGGACAAACTGCCGGCGATGGTACCGATCGGCCTGGCCGTGCTTCTCGTGAACTGGCGGGAGTTCCGGCTCACGCGCGACGAGCTTATCGGGACCTTCGCGGTCGCCGCGTTCATGATCGCGCTCGTTGCCTTCGCCGCTACCCGGCCAAAGTCGCAACCTGAGCCTTCGACGCCGGTTTCCGGCCAAGCGCCTCCAGCGCGGGCAGGCTCGCCCGGGCCAGCTTCTCGAGGCTGATCCCGGTCCCAATGCCGCTTCGCTCCAGGAAGTAGACGAGGTCCTCGGTCGCGAGATTGCCGCCCGCTCCCGGCGCGTAGGGACAGCCGCCGAGGCCGCCTGCGCTGGAATCGAACGCCTTGTAGCCCAACTCCAGGGCCTTCGCCACGTTGGCGATCGCCGTGCCTCGCGTGTCGTGAAAGTGCCAGGCGACCTTCGCTTGGGGGACGTAAAGGGCTACGTGCTCGTGGAGGATCTCGACCTCGCTCGGGACGGCGGCCCCGATCGTATCACCGAGGCTGATCTCGTCCACCGCCAAATCGTCTTCGAGAGCGCGCGCGATGTTGGCGGTGGCTTTCGGCTCGATCCTGCCCGCGTAGGGGCATTCGAACGCGGTGCTGATGTAGGCCCGGACGTGCCCGTCCGGCCTGGCACCCCGGAAAGCTTCCACGACCTGACGGAACACGTCCAGCGACTGGGCGACCGTCATGTTGATGTTCTTCTGGGTGAACGCATCGCTCGCAGCCGTGAAGAGGGCGATCCGGCTGACCCCGCACTCCAGCGCCCGTTCCAGGCCCTTCAGGTTTGGGACGAGGGCTGAGAACTGAGGGGATGAGTGGATAGGAGGATGAGGGGGTGAGAGGGCGAGTTCCGAGAAAACCTCGGCAGCGTCGGCCAACTGGGGCACCCATTTCGGGGAAACGAAGCTGCTTACCTCGATCTCGGTTAATCCGGCCTCTACGAGATCGCGGATGAAGCGCAGCTTGATATCGGTCGGAATCGGGGTGGACTCGTTCTGCAGCCCATCCCTCGGCCCGACCTCGACGATCCGCACCATCGCCTCCATTATGAATCGCTGGGGGTTGGGGGCTTGGTTGGTCTTGGAGCAAGTCGTGATCCGACGGATAATCAGATCTGAAGATGGACACGGTGGAGCAAGTGGCGGGACCGGGCGGCTCACGGCGAGGTCGTCGGGTCGCTCTTTGGACGGTGGCCGGCGTGTTCGTCGTCGTAGCGGCTGCCGCCGCGACTCTGGCCGCCCTCGGGCGCGGGCCCTATTCCTTCCTGGAGCGGTTCCATCCCCA
>DATJYD010000241.1:0-9091 GCA_035499755.1 Fimbriimonadaceae bacterium | reverse complement strand
ACGTAGCCCGCTGTCACCGCCGTCTCGATGCTGTATCCCATCAGATTGTCCTGAGCGTCGTAGGTGAAGCCGGTGAACCGAGAAAGGACGGTGTGCCAGTCGGTCGCGTAGTGCGGGTCACTCGAAGCATCAGGATCGAGGACCCAGTCCGAGCCATGAAGCGGCTGCACCGTGGTATCCGGTGCAAAGTCCGGAGTCAGGTTTTCAAGCAGGGTCAACCGGCCCAAGGCGTCGTAGGTGTAGACCGTGCACACCTTTTGCGTGCGCATGATCGTGACCCTCCCGTCGGCGTCGTATTCGTACTTCGCCCAAGTAAAGGGCGTCCCTGGGTCGGACGTACTGCTCGCGTAGTTCACGTCGATCTCCGTGACTTCACCGAGTCGATCGTAGGTGTAGATAAAGCGCACGTAGGCATAGCCGCCAGTCACATTTTGCGGGCTAGCGATCGGGACGTACATGTCGTGGCGGGAGCCGTCGACATTGTAGTCGTAGTGAATCGTCTGAGTCGGGCTCATCGACAACCCGTTCCAGATCATGTCGTCCGTGACCTCGTCTTCGTCGTTGTAGGAGTAGGTGTGCTGGCAACCGCTGTCGTTGACTGTCGAACCTCCGAACGTGTAATAAGAAGATGTGACGGTGTCGTGGGGCAGCCCGAACGGGTCGTGATCCACTGTAACGTATCCGTCTCCCGAGTAAGGGGATGCGGTCGTGGTCGAATAGGTGAGTTGGCGTGGGATGTCGTTGTCCTTCAACTCCGGAGCAACCGAGGCGTCGATTCCGTCGAAGCCAGCCAGCGTGCCGGAGGGGCTGTTGCGGTTTGAGACATTACCGTTCTTGTCGAAAGTCGTCCCAAAGGCAAGTTGATGGGTGCTCGAACCGAGGATCGAGTCCTGGGTTCGGGAGAAGGGGTGCGGCGCAAACTGATGCATCGGGCGCAAGTTGGCGTCTGTCAAAGTCGAGAGGTCGAAGTGCGGATCGAGCGTCGACGTGTTCGAGTGACTCATGGCGTCGCTCGCCGACTGGCCGCCGGCCTCGTTGTCGTAGGTCGCGCCGAATAGTGAGTCAATAGTCGCCAGTTGGCCGTTCTGATCTGGAGCCTGGAGCTTGGCGCGTTCCAGCGGCTTTCCCGTGGACGTTCCGTAGTTGGAGGCGTAGCCGAGGGTAAGCGTGTGGCTGAGCGGCATCGTCACGCTCGTGGGCTGGTCGTATTGGTTAGATGTGATCGCGACCTTGTTGCCCAAGGCGTCCCATTCGGCCGTCAACCGGCCACCAGCGTCGTAGTCGAACCAAGTTGTGCGGTCACGCGCCGTATTACCATCGACGGACTGGGTAACGGAGTAGGGCAGGCCGTAGCGCTCGGCGGCTGCGATAGGATTACCGTTGCTATCCAGCTTCTGGCTGTACCCGTAAGTGGTTTGATGTAACACGTTGCTCTGAGTATCAGTTACGGTAACCGAGCTTACGTCGCCAAGCGGCGTGTAAGTGTAGGTCGCGACGGCGCCGAGCGGAGACGTAGATGTGTGAAGGTAGCCGACAATCCCGCCCGAACCGGTGGAGGAGTAGTAGGTGTACGAAGTTGCCGCCTTCGATGTCGAGTCGTTACCGAATTCCTGTATCCTCGACAGTGTGCCCATTGGCGCCCAGGAGGGTTGCGTATAATCCCAGGTCAGATTTGTGTGGTCTCCATATTGAAACTGAGCTGACTGCAGGTTTCCCTTTGTCGTATCTGCGATATAAGTTGTGCTGTCGTTGAGAGGCTCCACGATCGTTGAAGGGATGCTTGGGTTGGAGTTGTTGTAGCCCCAACTGGTCATGTCCCCGGCTGCGGTCGTGTAGCTGGTGCCTCGGCCTTGCGAGTCGCACTGCTCAACGTATTGGTCCTGAAGCACGCTGTTGTTGTCGTAGACGGACACAGCGGCGCCCCCAAAAGCAGTGTAGGTGTACTGCCGTGAGTTCCCTTTCGCATCGGTTAGCGAACTCGCCCGGCCCGTCAGGGGCTCGTACTGGACCGCCGCTAGCGGCAAAGTCGATCCGCCATTGGAATCCGTGGTCTGAACGCTGTTGAGATAAGGCTGGTTGTTGTTGATTGTCGTATAGCCGTAGGTCCACTCGGCTGCCGACCCATTGATCTGCGAAACTGTTAGCAATTCGCTGTACTGCCCGTCGATCCCGTAGCTACGGTAGTTATTCGTGATGTTGTCGGTCGCTCTGCTTAACAGTCCTCCGGAGTTAGTGTAACCCAGGGTCAGCAGTTGCGTCTGGTTCTGCCCGTCCCCCTGGGCGCTTACAATGCTAGTGAGCTCACCGTTCGTGTAGCCAAACGTCAGAGTCGAGCCATTGTCGTTGGTCACCTGATGCAGTCGGTAGTAGCCAAGCTGGCTGTCAGTAAAGTCCATTCGAAACGCGCCATTACCCTGCAGATACAGGTGTTGCCAATAGCCGGTGGTGCCGGAAGGAGATCCGTTTGCAACGTAGGGAGCCCCCGTTGGAATCGTAAGGCTATTGTCATTGAGGGACTGCCCTCCCGAGTCTGTGTGAGGAATCAATGTTTCCGAGGCTCCGCTGGGGTACACAAGTTGCAGCGGCTTCCAGTGGGTGGAATCGGAGGGGAAGATCTTGAAGTCCCAGTTGTGCGTCCAGCCGACCGGCATCCCCGCCGAAGCTAGATTTCCCGCTGCCATAGCTGTTCGATATCGGCGTTCGAAAGGCACGGCTGGTCCGTTGGGGTTGTAGACGACCAGGTCGGGACCTGCGTCGACATCCACGACGCCATGAACGAGGTCGACGCTCAAGGCAGATGAAGGCCCGCCGCTCGCAGTCGGGGTGTCGCCACCCGGGCCTTCCGGCGCATCCGTGGGCACCGTATTCGCCATCCAATCCGTCTGAGTCATCGAATCCTGCAGATATCCATGTGGGGGATTCGGAACTATCGAAGTGGGGGAACTGAAATCGACGTCAAAGGTGGCCGAGTAGTTAAACTGGCCGTCGGTGTACCGGAACTCGTAGGTTCCAGGCGCAAGGGGTGTGTTCGCGGGGAATTGCGGAAGCTGCAAACCCACCTCATAGGGGGAACCGACCATTTCGCTGTGCGGAAAACTCCCCCAGAATGACCATCCATTCGGAGCAGTTGAAGAGGCAATGATCGTCGCGCCCTGGATAACATCCCAGCTTCCAACTCCGGGTCTGCCGGGAGCATCGCCCCCAAGCATCATCGTAAAATAGAACCTTCCTCCTGAAGGAACCCTAGGCACGACGTCGAAGCTAGCAGAATAGCTCAACGAGCCACTCTTCCAGCGGACCTCGTAGGTGGAGGGACCTGTGTAAGCCCCATCGAGATCGTCCTCCGGCACCGTGACCGTAGCCACATTCCCCGAGATGGAGACCGCAAAATCATTCGCTGTGCGGTTCGATGCGCATACTGCGATCGGACCAAGCCCCTGAGACGTCCACGTAGCGTGCCGGATGTCCCAGGTGTTTCCGGCGTCGGGACTGGAGATGCCCGTCGATACCATCGCAGTCGGAATTTGGTAAGGAACATGATAAGGTGCGGGACCTGCCGGAATGGGGTTGCCTCCACCCACAATCGGGTCCTGCCGAGCGAGAAAGCACAGAGGCGTGCGCTCAGCATCTCCGGATGTCCGCCGGTTCTCCGGCAGATGTGATTTTACTACGACATACGTAGCGCTATCTAGTAGGATTAAAAATGTGGCAAAAATCGCTGCAACGCCAATGAGTCTCATGACATCTCCACTCGCCGCCGCACTTAGATAGGTTGGGCGCTAAAGACCTCAACAGCGATTATCGCCATTATAGTCTTTTTGTTAGCTTCGGAGATCCCTAGTGAATATACCAGTTATTGGATTTTGATTTGCCTCATTGAACGGGTGTCTTTTGACCTCCGGTCCGACAAGGATGCTAAATACCGAGTGATGGTTGAAGTGCTAGCGTCACCTTAAGGCGGGGAGCGACCGGGCGTTACCTGACACGCACCGTCGAGACCGAGAGAAAATGCCTGATGCCAGGAAACCCGAGAGGCGCAGACCCGCCGACTCCCGTCAGACTTCTCCACTTCGGCATGCAAGGGGATCCGCCGGCCGAAATGACAAGCGCGAATTGTCGGATCTCAGGGGAGCCCCTCGCCACCGGACGAGTGAACTCCTTTCATGCTTCCGCGTCTTCCTTGGAATGGCATTGCAAACTGAACGGCAGAAGGGTGCTCACCTGCTTCGAAGGTTTGGACTGGGAGCGAGCGAGGCCGAGCTCGATTACTACCTGAAGGACGGCGGCCTCGGCGGCGCCATCGACAAGCTTCTGAACTACGAGAACACGGACGAGGGGTTCAAGCTCGACGTCGACGACTTCCGGAACGGCAAGAACAACAATCTCAATCCCCAAGCCGTCGCGATCTGGTGGGTCGCGCGCATGCTCATCACCCAGCGGCCGCTCCAGGAGAAGATGACCCTGTTCTGGCACAACCATTTCGCGACGAGCGGCGAGAAAGTGACCCCGGGCGGGATGATGTACGTCCAGAACGAGCTGTTGCGGCAATACGCGACGGGCAGTTTCCGCGACATGCTGATGGCGGTCAGCAAAGACCCGGCCATGCTGTTCTGGCTGGACAACCAGTACAACGTGAAGGGCAAGGCGAACGAGAACTTCGCGCGCGAGGTTATGGAGCTCTTCACGCTCGGCATCGGCCACTACACCGAGCAGGACGTTCGCGAAGGCGCCCGGGCATTCACCGGCTGGTCGATCCAGAGGACGAACCGGCGGGAAGGCGACGACAATCGGCCGCAAGCGTCCTTCATGTTTCGGCCCAATTTCCACGACGACGGAGAGAAAACCTATCTCGGAATCAGCGGGGACTTGAGCGGGGAGGACGTGATCAACCACCTCTGCGATATGCCCGAGAGCGCGGAATTCATCACCCACAAGCTATGGACCTGGTTCGTCTATCCCGATCCCGACAAGGATCTGATCGGTCGGCTCGCCGATCACTATCGGCAGGCCAATCTGAACATCAAGGAGCTTCTGCGCGCGATCATGACCTCGCCCGAGTTCTACAGCGACAAGGCGGAGCGCGCGATCTTCAAGAATCCCGTCGACTTCGTGGTTGTGACCATGCGCCAGCTCGGCGTCGGGCAGATTCTGAGCGAGATGATCCAAAACGCACCGGATGGGGCCGCGCCGTACGCGAAGATCGCGCCCGCCGCGCTCGCCTATCAGGTGATGAAGCAGATGGGGATGCAGCTTCTCTTCCCGCCGGACGTCTCCGGTTGGAAGGGCGGTGCGACGTGGGTCACGACGGCGACGATGGTCGAACGGATCTCCTGGGCGGATAAGATCTTCGGTCGAGCCCGCTTCGGCACGCGGTTCACCTCCTACCGGATCTTCGAGCAAGATCCTTCTGCCCGGGGGATCGCGGAAAAGCTCGTTTCGATCTTCGATGCGCCGATCGCCGCGTCGAAGATGCCGGAACTGACCCAAGCCGCCGCCAAAGCGGCCGGCGGCGGCCTTACCGAACAAAACTCCAATGCCGTGGCAGCCTCGATCTCGCGGCTGATTTTCGCCTCGCCGGAATTCCAGTTCGACTAGATGCCAAATTTTTAGCATTTAGGCGCAACGGCGCGCCATGCGGAGCGTCCTTACTTCGGAGAGGCATGCGTGACGGCATGCCGAGCCGCTTATGGCCCTTCGCAATATCGTCCGCTCCGTCGTTCCTTTCCCGTTGCGCGTCGAATGGGTGCGCCTGCGGCGCTGGCCCACTTGGCTCTCGGAGCATCGTTGCATGGCCTTGGACAAGTCGGCCGACGGCCTCGACTTCGTGCTCAGCGAGCGGCGCTCGCCGTTGAGACGGGCCCACGTCGCGGACGAGCGGCTGCAGGCGGGGAAAGAGCACAACGTCGCCCTCGTCGCCGCCAAGATCGACGGGATTGTCATCGAGCCAGGAAAGACCTTCTCCTTTCATCACGCCGTCGGCCGACCGAGCCGGCTTCGGGGGTTCTGGGATGGGCTGGAACTACATTCGGGCGTGCCGAGCCACGGGGTCGGTGGTGGCGCCTGCCAGGTTTCCAACCTTCTCTACCTCCTCGCGATCGAAGCGGGACTCGACATCGTGGAACGCCACCGGCACGCCCTGGATCTGTTTCCCGACCATGGCCGCACGGCGCCCTTCGGATGCGGCGCGACCGTCTTCTACAATTCGGCGGACTTGCGGTTCGCGAACCGCTTGGACATGCCGGTGGCGATCCGTCTGAAGATCGAAGCGGGCCATCTCGCCGGGCAGATTCGCTCCGAGTCCGATCCCGGCCTCAAGGTCGAGATCTACGAGGTCGGTCACCGCTTCGAACGCCAGGGAGACGCCTGGTGGCGGGAGAACCGGATCAGGCGGCGGTTCATCGATGCTGCCGGGAACGTCGTTTCGGACGAAGAAGTGGCCCACAACCTGGGCCGGTGTCTCTACGATCCGGAAAACCCAGACGGATAGCCCAGTCTTCAGACCGAGTTCGAGATCCTCGGGCTCCGCCCGAGCGGGGGCTGAAAGCCCCCGGCGCGGCGTCCGCGACTCCACGCAACACGTTCCAAGCCCTGCCGCTACGGCGACGAACTCAGCATGCATGAAGGCCGCCTAAGAGGGCGCTTCTTTGCATGTTGCCTCCTAACCCGGATAGCCGGCAACGTCCACAATGATGGCCGTCATGCTGAACGGAGAACCGAGCCGTGCGAGGTGCGAAGTGAAGGACCTCGGATCAACACCCATAAATGGCAGACTGCGCCAGATTGAGCCTCCCGCGAATGAACCTGGCTAGTCATGTTAGGCAAACAGCTCCGGACCCCAACCGCCGTCTTTCCCCAAACCCAAGAACGCCGGTCTCCAAGCATCTCCAGCGTCTGCACGCAAGGCCTACGCTTTTCGACTTTCTTGCCGCTCACAATACAAGCCAGAAGGTGAAGCTCCAAGGGGCAAGAAAGTTGAAAAGTGCTCCGCAGCCTTGCGTGCAGACGCTGGAGATGCGATCTGTCACTCGTTCTTGGGTTTGGGGAAAAACGGCTTACCACCCCTTGTTCCAGGTTGCGATCGGCGACCGAGAGCGGGTGCGAGGGTTTGGCGCTGACGCCTTTCCTAACCGAAGGCGACCCAATGCAAAGGAACGATTTCCTAACCGGTCGCCTTCTTCCCTTCCAATGCAAGGAGCTTCGGCCCATGGAGACGGAGCACCTCCACGTGCCGCTGCGCTTCGACCGCCAGTTCCTCTTGCCGGGAGCGCAGCCGCTGCGCCAGCTCTTCGAGTTGGCTCGGAGCTTCCTCCAACTCCTGCCTCATCCGGTCGTTGTGCTTTCGCATCTCGACGATCAGATTCCGCTCCTGGTGAATCGTCAGCTTGTAGTTGTGGCTCTTCCAGAACTGCAATTCGAGGGCTCGGCGCCAGCTCAGGAGGTCCTGCTTCTCATTGGGCGGGAGAATTCGCGGGAGAAGGCGGAACTTCTCCTGAGTCACATCGGCGGCGGTTTTCACGCCGTTGTCGAACAGATACGAGAGCTTCTCGCTTCCGATCGGTCCGGCGTCGGCGATCAAGATCGAGTACTTCGCGAGATAGGCGTCCAACTCCGGGGCATGCAGCGTTTCGATGAACTCCTGCCGGCGCTTTTCGAAACTCGTCTTGACGTCCCGGAGCGAATCCGCAATGCCCTCGAACTTGTTGAGGGTCTCCGTGTAAAGAACCGGATCGGCCTCCTGCTTCCACTTCTCGGCGACGCCGCCGAGGCGCTTGGTCGCCCGCTTGACAAGCGATTCGGAACGGCTGTAAACGAATCCGAACACGACGAACAGCGCGACGGCGAGCCCGAAGAAGATGAGGAAGATCTCCTTCTCATTGGCGCTCGTCAGCATGTTGACGATCTGGAAGAAGGCGAAGATGAACCACCCCCAGTTCTTGGCGGCGCGCCCGAAGAACGCCTCCCAGGGGCCCAGCTTGGCGGGTGGGAGGGCCTTGTAATCGAAGTCTACGATGTCCTTGCCGGAGTCGGCGGGCGCCGGAATCGCCTTCATCTTCGAGATGATCTCGCCGACCTCGTAGTCCTGATCCGGATCGGAGAGAGCCGGGCGGAACAGCGCGATCTTCCAGGTGTCCTCCAGTTCGCACCACGGGCAGCGGGGAGCGCCGGCCCAATATTGGTGGCTGGGATTATCGCCGCACGTCTTCAGCGTTCCCTCGAGCGACTTGAGCGCGAAGTACCACTCTTTGGCGGTCGGCCGGTGAAGAGACTCGGGATCGAAGGCTTCTTCGAATAGATCGCGGAGATTGCGGGGCAGCCAATCGAGATCGAGGTTCGGGGGAGGCTTTACGGGCGTCTGGCGTCGCTCCGTGTACGCGTAGTAGCCGTGCTCGATGCAGCTTTCGAGGGTGACTTCGTGGTGATGCGCGGTGATGCCCGCGAACGGATGTCGGCCAAAGACGAGGGTCTGGAAGATGAGGATTGCCAACGAGAAGCGATCCTGCGCGGGCGTGCGGACGATTCCTTCGAGCGAGCGACCCTGAATCTCGGGTGGCATCAGCTCCGACTTGCCGACCTTGCACGGATAGACGACCCCGGGCCCCTCGATCTGGAAGCTGTCGGCGTCGATCAGCTTGACCATCGCCTTGCCGTTGACGAAGACGTTGGACTCGTTCAGGTCGCCGATGACGAGGCCTTCCTCGTGGAGATGGTGGACGCAAGTCGCGAGGTTGCGGGCGGCTCTTACGAGGAAAGCATAGGTGTGATGGGGGAAAAGCTTCAGCCGCGACCGGATCTGATAGGCGTTGTGCAGCGGCTCCCATCCGCCGAGGTTCTCCATGACGAACCCCACGGTCTCGTCGCGCGAATCGCTGAGCGGACTCAAGGGCCACGCGCAGACCTTCCGGAGTCCGCGCGTACTCCGCGAAGCCATGAGCTGAAGCTTGTCCTTGCGGCTGAGGTCCAGCTCCTTATAGATCTTGGCCACCAGATCGCCATGCCCATTGAGCTCGAAGACGCGCCCTTCGCCCCCTTCCGCGAGCAACGTGTCGAGCCGGTACTCGCTGTTGCTGCCGGCGAGGAGCGTGCCGGTATC
>DATJYD010000240.1:0-2537 GCA_035499755.1 Fimbriimonadaceae bacterium | reverse complement strand
TGGCTCGTGCAAGCCATCGAGGAAATGAAATACGAGGCCTCGCTGCACAAGGATATCGGCGAGTTCGTCTTCACCGAGGCCGACTGGAAAACGGCGAAGCAGGTCGCCGATGTCGAAGACCTGCTCACGAAGAAGGTGGATGCGCTTATCGTTGCGCCGATCGCCGTTTCCGTCCTGGCCGACGAGGTCGCCAAGGCGAAGACGCAGGGGATCGTCGTCGTCGCGTACGGAAACGGCCGCATCAAGGGGGACAGCGAGATCACGGCGGGCGGCCGCGTTTTCGGGCAGCAGGGAGGCTCGTTCCTGAAACAGGTCTTGAACGGCCAAGGGTCGATCTGGGCGTTCCGCGGTGTGGCAGGCTCTGAGGAAGAGCAGGCCCGCTATGAGGGTTTCCGCAAGGGTATCGAGGGAAGTGAGATCAAGATCGACGCCGAGGTGTTTGGCGACTGGAATTACGCCAAGGCGAAGGGCTTGTGCGAGAACCTCGTGCTGTCGGGCAAGAAAGTTGATGGCATCTGGTTCTCAGGCGCCGAGATGACACGCGCTTGTATCGATGTCTTCAGGCAGAGCGGCAAACCGCTCGTCCCCATGACCGGCGAAGGCAATAACGGTTTTCTGCGTGTCTGGAGCGAAACGGGCGTCGAGAGCATCGCGCCGGTGTTCACGCCCGGCCTCGGGCCTGCACTCGTTCGCGCAGCGGTGGCACTGCTCCAAGGCAAGCAATTGCACACGACCTACGTTTCATCGCCGCCGCCGATCCTCAAGGCTGACTTGAAGAAGTATTTTCGTCCCGATCTGAACGATGCCTTCTGGGTGCCGTCGACCCTACCGGAGGATAAGATCGAGGCCTTGTTCAAGAAGTAGGGATCCTGCGTGAAGACCCCCCCGATGGTCGCGGCGCGGCAGCAGGACCGCGAAGTCTTGATCTCAATACGCTCGGTCTCCAAATCCTTCGGGGCGACTGCAGCTTTGACTGAAGTCAGCATCGACGGACGAGCCGGCTCCATTCAGGCGGTCACCGGCGAGAATGGGGCCGGCAAATCAACACTGATGAAGCTGTTGGCCGGCGTTTACCACCCGGATGCTGGCGAAATTTACATAAACGGTCATGCCGTCCGTCTTTCGAACCCGGCTGAGGCGCTCAGGGCTGGCGTATCGACGGTGTTTCAGGAGCTAACTTTACTGCCGAACCTGACGATCGCCGAGAACATGCTTCTTGGCCGCGAGCCAGGCCGGTACGGATGGCTCGACCGCGGTGAGATGGTGGCCAGCGCTCGCAAGGTGCTTCGCCGGATCGGCATCGATCTCGATGTCGAGCGGCCGTGCGGAACACTGACGATCGGCGAACAACAACTCGTCGAGATCGCCAAAGGCGTTTCGGCGGACGCTGCTGTTTTTATCTTCGACGAGCCGACCGCCGCCCTTAACAGGGCCGAAGTCGACAAGCTGGATTCGTTGTTGAGGGTCCTGCGCGACAGAGGGAAGTCGGTATTCTACATCAGCCACCGCCTCGAGGAGATATTCCGCTTTTGCGACACGGTGACCGTCCTGAAGGACGGCCGACGCGTGACGACCGAGGCTATCACCGACCTCGACGTCGACCGGCTTGTGGCGTTGATGGTCGGCCGGCCGTTGGGCAGTCTCTTTCCTGATCGAGGCTCTCCGCAGTACGATGCTGCACTCGACATTAGGAATTTCGAGGCCGCCGCCGGGGTGCCGGCCGTCTCGTTTCAGCTGCGGCGCGGTGAGATCGTCGTCCTCGCCGGGATGGAAGGGCAGGGCCAGCGCGAAATCCTCCGCGGCCTCGCCGGAGCCTTGGCGCCGCATGCCGGCGAGCTCACCAAGACCACGACCGAAGGCGTAAAGCTACCCTATGACCCGCGCCGGGGAATCGCCCGATGCCTCGCGGACGGGGTGGCACTAATTCCCGAAGACCGACAGCTCGATGGACTCTTTCTCGACCTCTCGATTGAGCAGAACTTCGTCCTCGGGCAGTTGGGCGGCATGGGGTTGGCGCGCAAGACGCGGCGCGACGCGGGGGCGATCTCCAGGTTGATGGCGACGATGCAGCTGCGCGCCAATCCCAAGCAGACGGTCCGGTCTCTGTCGGGCGGCAACCAGCAGAAGGTGATGCTGGGACGATGGCTGCAGGGGACGACTGACACGCTGCTTATCGAGGAGCCGACGCGCGGAATCGATATCGGAGCCAAAGTCGAGATCTACCGGCTGCTTCGCGATTTCGTCGAACAAGGAGGGGCCGTGCTTCTTGTCTCGAGCGAATTGATCGAGGTGATCGGATTGAGTGATCGCATTTTGGTCGTTCGCGCCGGACGCATCGTCGCCGAGCTCGACTCCGCGTCGGCGACCGAGCAAAGCGTTTTGGATCAGTCTCTGCGCAGCGGCTCCGACGACCACCGGTCGCGCAGCGCACGCCGGCAGGTGATCCAGATGGGGCGCTCCGGGATCAGCCGATACACGGTGAGCCTTCCGGTGCTCCTCTTCGCGGCGCTGGCCCTCACCGCGCCGAACTTTCTTGA
>DATJYD010000239.1:0-8656 GCA_035499755.1 Fimbriimonadaceae bacterium | reverse complement strand
AACCGGCGGAAAGAAGGCAGCCTAACCCGCAATGCTGTTCAGTTAAGACCCGGCCAGTCGTGGCGACAGTCTCCAGGCTGTCGAACAGGAGCCGGTTTGGCGGCCCGCTCGCGCCCTGTGGGGCGCCGGCCTTCCGCGACTTATCCGCCGATCGTTCCCGGCACCATGTACAGCCCGAACAAGGCGACGATGAAGTAGCCGGCTAGGCTGGCCGCTCCCGGGTAGTCCTTCGCGATTCGCTGCCCCAGCAGCAGAAGGAGCAAGTCCAGGCAGACGAAGGACAGCGAGAGCATCGGCAGCACAGGCGGCCGGTCGAGGATGATGAAGAACACCGAGACCGCGCAGGCAAACCCGGCTATAACCTCCAGGGCGGTCACGGTGAGAAGCATCGGCTTGACCTGCCCGCGCACGAACGTCTTGCTGAAGTGACCGTTCAGCCAGTCGAGATTGCCTTTCCAGTCGAAGACCTTGTCAAGTCCCGACTGGATCATCACGATCGCGAAAAAGGCGCAGACGAAGATCTCGCATAGCTCGCGCGCATCCATGGATGTAGAGACGGGCGTTAGAGGGTCGAGGCATCCTGTTAGGTAATCCCCCCTCCGACCCCAACGGCCGTCCTTCCTAAGAACCGAAGGCAGCTCGATGCAAACCAACGGCCTCATCGCGGTTGGGCGCCTCTCAGAGGGACTCCACGCAAGATCCTCCTAAGAGGACGTTTCCTTGCATGTTGCCTCCCAATCATGCTAGGCAAACCCCCTACCCCAACCGCCGTCTTTCCCCAAATCCAAGAACGCCGGTCTCCCAGCATCTCCAGGGTCTGCACGCAAGGCCCTCGCTGTTCGACTTTCTTGCCGCTCACAATACAAGCAGGTTGATGAAGTTCCATGGAGCAAGAAAGTCGAAAAGTACTCCGCAGCCTTGCGTGCAGACCCTGGAGATGCGATCTGTCACTCGTTCTTGGGTTTGGGGAAAGACGGCTCACCACCCTTGTTCCGGGTTGCGAGTGAGCCAGCTTGCCGGGGTTTGGCCCGACGCCTTTCCTGATGATCGAAGGCAACTCGATCCAAAGCAACGAGCTAGCTGGGAGGGTGTTTCTCTGCATGTTGCCTTCCATGGCCCGTTGGGCAACCCAACCGCCTTTCCCGCTCAACACGGAGCGGGGAGAATCCAAAGGGATGAAGGCCGGATCGAGTGATATCGCGCGTCGCTCACGGCATTGAGACGCCTTCCGAGTAAACTCCAACGCCCATGGCGAGCTTGGACTTGGAAGTGGTTAGGCATGCTCTCAGCACCGCACGGGAGCACGCCTTCGCCGAGGTCGAGATCTCGGTCGAGGGCGCATCTTTCCGTGCCCGCTTCGAGTCTGGCCAGCCGCGAAGGCCGAGCCCCTCCAGGGCGGCCGCCGATACTCCTTCGTCGGGAGCGACGGCATCCGAGACTCGATCGATCAAGAGCCCGCTCGTCGGATTCTTCCACTTCGGTCCGGTCGCCCTCGAAGTCGGGCGGGAGATCCATGCCGGAGACGTCGTGGGCATCGTCAATGCGCTGGGCATCGCGAACGATCTGGAATCTACGGTCTCAGGAGAAGTCGTGGAAGTGCTGGTCGACGACGGCCAGCCCGTGGAATTTGGGCAAGTCGTTGCTAGAGTAAAAGGATGAAACGCGGAAACTCCCTGATCGGGCTTCTCGTAACCGTCGCCATCGTCGCGGTTCTCGTCGTCGTGCTGATGCGGGGCCAGAGCTTCCTCAGCGCCCCCGGGACCGGTTCGCCTCGGAAGGACGGAAAGGGCACGACGATTCCGGGCCTGGTCAAGGCCGACGCTCTCGACGACGTCTGCCGGGAGCATCTTCGCGACCTCCGGATGGCGATCCAGCTTGCGGAACAGAGCGATGGCGACGATAAGCCGCCCGCGACGCTGGAAGATACTCACCAAGGCGCCGACTTCTACAAATGCCCGGTCGGCGGAGAGCCTTATCAGTACGATCCCGCCACCGGCACGGTCAAGTGCGTCCATCCGGGTCACGAGAAGTATTGATGCTGAAGAAGGTCTTGATCGCGAATCGGGGAGAGATCGCATGCCGGGTCATCCGGGCATGCCGAGAGCTCGGAATCCGGAGCGTCGCCATCTTCTCCGAGGCCGACCGGGACAGCCTGCACGTTAAGATCGCCGATGAGGCGATCTGCGTCGGCGCGGGGTCGAATTCCGATTCCTATCTCAACCTCGCGAACGTGCTGATGGCGTGCCAGATCTCCGATGCGGAGGCCGTCCACCCCGGGTACGGCTACTTCAGCGAACGAGCTTCTTTCGCGTCGGCGCTGGATGCGCTCGGCATCTCTTTCATCGGTCCTCCGCCCACCGCGATCGAGGCGATGGGAGACAAGGCCCGCGCCAAGGCAGCCGCGGTCGCGGTCGGATGCCCGGTCGTCCCCGGTTCACCGGGTCCCGTTCTAACCGACTCTGAAGCTCTCAAAGTGGCGGACGAGGTCAAGTACCCGATTCTCCTTAAAGCGGTCGCGGGCGGAGGCGGGCGCGGCATTCGGCGCGTCGATTCCTCGGAGGAGTTGGCCGGGCTTTGGAAGATGGCTTCGGCGGAGGCTCAGGCCAGCTTCGGGAGCGGCGACATGCTCGTGGAGAAGTTCGTCGAGAATCCGCGCCACGTCGAAATCCAGGTGCTCGGCGACACGTTCGGCAACATGATCCACCTGGGCGAACGCGAGTGCTCGATCCAGAACCTGCGCCATCAGAAGATCATCGAAGAAGCGCCCTACGCCTTTCTTCCCGAGCACGTTCGAACGGCGATGGGGGACGCGGCCGTACGCGTGGCGAAGAGCGTCGGCTACCAAAACGCGGGGACCGTCGAGTTCCTCGTGGACGACGACTTCAACTTCTATTTCTTGGAGATGAATACTCGGCTGCAGGTCGAACATCCGGTTACGGAAGAAGTGACCGGCGTAGACCTCGTGCATTTGCAACTTCGGATCGCCTCCGGAGAGAAGCTTCCGTTGGGGCAGGAGGACGTTAGGATCGAGGGCCACGCGATCGAGGCCCGCATTACCGCCCAAGATCCGGATCGCGATTTCGCCCCGTCGACCGGCTGCCTCACGGTTTGGAACCCTCCCGGAGGGCGAGACGTTCGGATGGAAACTTACGTCTACGCCGGATTGCCGGTGACGCCGTTCTACGATCCCCTTCTCGCCAAGCTCGTCGTCCGGGGCAGGGACCGAGCGGAGGCGGTGCGGAAGCTGCAGTCGGCGCTGCACGAATTCGAAACCGGCGGGATCGCTACCAACATCCCGTTCCTGCGCCGACTCGTAAACACCCCGGGATACGCCGCCGGCAACTTCACGACGGCCTTTGTGCCTCGGTTCCTGGCGGAGAGCGCGTGACCTTGGAGAAGAGGATTGCCTAGATCGCGTCGCAAGGCCCGCGAGGCCGCGCTCCAAGCGCTCTACAAGATCTCGATCGCCAAGAGCCCGATCGCGACGGCGGTGGAAGAGATGCGCGAGCACAGCGCGCTCTCGCCCGATCTCACCGCTTATGCTCAGCGGCTGATCGAGGGGGTGCGGAACGACCAGGCGGCTCTCGACGCCCGCCTCTCGCGGATCATTCGAGAATACGACTACGACCGGGTAGCGGTCGTGGACAAGAACGTTCTGCGGATCGCGGCGTTCGAGCTGTTTTACGAGCCGTCGATCCCGCCCGCGGTGACGATCGACGAGGCGATCGAGATCGCCCGCAAATACTCGACCGAGGAGAGCGGCCGCTTCGTCAACGGCATCCTCGGCAAGCTGCTGGAGGAGTCGCCGAAGGCCGACTGGGATCCATCGGCCGCGCCTCCCGAGGAAGAACTCGAAGAGCCCGAGGAAGCTCCTGAAGTCGTGGAGGAAACGATCGCGGCCGACTCCGAAGAAGCCAAGAGGCTCTCCAAGGGATGGAAGGTGAGGACAGGCGGATGAGGGGGTAAGGGAATGCCCCTCATCCCCTACCCCGCTGTCCTGTCTTTCCACTACCCGCCTAGATCGGGCCGTCATGCCAGAATCCAGCCGTGGCTGCACAGATTCTCGACGGTCTCGCCCTCTCGAAGGAAGTCAGGACCCAGCTTAAGGAGCGCGTGGATGCGCTGATCGCGAAAGGCATTACGCCTCGCCTCGACGTTCTCGTCGCGGCTCAGGACCCGGCGAGCCTGTCCTACGTTCGAATGAAGCGCAAGTGGGCGGAAACGGCGGGCATGATCAGCGGCTCCTTCGAGGTCAACGAGCAGACGAGCCAGGAAGAGCTGATCGCGAAGATCCGCGAGTTGAACGCCGATCCGGCGGTGCACGGGGTGCTCATTCAGCATCCGCTCCCCAAGCACCTCGATGAGAACGAGGCGCTTCTGACTCTCGGCGCGGAGAAGGATGTCGACGGCATCACGCCGCAATCGCTGGGGCGGCTGGTCGCCGACCTTCCTGGATTCCGATGCGCGACTCCGCTGGGAATCACGAAGATCATCGATCGGTACGAGATTCCGGTCAAGGGGAAGCGCGCCGTCGTGATCGGGCGTAGCGTCATCCTGGGCAAGCCGATGGCCCTCATGCTGCTTCAGCGGCACGCCACGGTGACGATCGCCCACTCCCGGACCGAGAACCTGCCCGAGCTATGCCGTGAAGCCGACATTCTGGTCGCCGCGGTGGGACGGGCGGAGATGGTCAAGGGCGATTGGATCAAGCCGGGCGCGGTGGTAATCGACGCCGGATACAACAAGGTCGAGGGGCGCCAGGGCGACGTCGGCGATGTGGATTTCGCGACCGCCTCCGAGGTCGCAGGTTGGATCACCCCGGTTCCGGGCGGCGTCGGCCCGATGACGGTTGCGAGTCTCCTCGCCAACTGCGTCGAAGCGGCGGAACTGGTGGCGGGATAGCCGGCACGCCAATGCGCTCTTGGTGGTCCTTCCCCTGCGGGCGCGGATGGGTTGCCCGACAGGAGGCAGCGATGGGCATCGTCTCCGATGTGACCGCCATAATCGCTCCATGGGGACCCAACTCGAGGTGGAAGGCTGGAGACTCGAACAGAGCGTATTCGCGACCGATGAGATCGCTCGCCTGATCGAGCTTCTCCCTTGGCTCGGTTCGACCGCCGGTACGAGGAACCTTCTCGAGTTCCAATGGTGCCGGGATCTCGCGGCCGACCCTCGAATCGTTGCCCTCGTCGGGGCTGGAGCCAAGCCAATCCGGGCGATCCTCTTCGACAAGAACCCGGGGGCCAATTGGACGCTTGGGTGGCATCAGGACACGAAGATCGCGGTCAAGCGGCGGGCCGATGTTCCCGGCTTCGAGAGCTGGTCCGAGAAGGAAGGCGTCGTCCATTGCCGGCCGCCCGTGTCGATCCTCGAAAGCTGCGTCGCCGCCCGCATCCATCTCGATCCCTGCGGAAGCGACAACGGGGCGCTGATGGTAGTTCCCGGGAGCCACCTTCATGGGTTCATCGGTGAGGTCTTCGAGACGGATGCCGCCCGGGAGTGCACGGCCGATTTGGGCGACGTGATTCTCATGAAGCCGTTGCTTCTGCACGCGTCGAGCAAGGCCAAGTCACCGAGCCACCGCCGGGTGATCCACATCGAATACTGCTCGGCGAGTCTGCCCGACGGGCTCGAATGGGCCTACGCCTGATCCGGACGCCACGGCGTTCGGAGGTTGACCTCAGAAACTCCAAACGTCGAGAATCCGAACTCGATCGGAGGCGGCTCTCGCCGCGCTCGGCAGGCTGTTCGTGACCCAGATCGTCTCATATCGCTCCAACAGGCGCGGGATCGCCCCGTTGGAAAAGACGCCGTGGGTGACGGAGAGATCGAGCCGGACCTGGTTTCCGATGGCGGAAGCGATGTCGAGGAAGGTTCGCCCGCCGTCGCAAAGGTCGTCGAGGACGAGCAGGCGACGATAGTCGGAGATGTCGGGAATCGCGTGGCGGACGATTCGGCCGGTCACCTGGTCGCGCTCTTTCTCGCATTCGAGCCAGGGAAGATCGGGGGCGACGCCCTGGAAGCGAGCGCGGGCGGAGGCATCCGGGTAGAGGATCGCGTCGTAGCCCGGCTCATTCGCGAGGATCTCGCGATGGAGCGGCCAAGTCGCGCGCTGGGTCGTGAGCAACTCTGGACAATGAGGCGCGACGATAGTCACGCCAAGGCCGGGGGCGGCGGCTTCGATGAGGTCGAGAACGAGTCGGGCGACGTTCGCGACCTCGCGCGAGCCGGCCCGGTCTTTGTCGGACCGGGCGCCGTAAAGGTAGTTGATCTGGACGGAGTCGAAGCGAACCCGCGAGATCATCTGCAGGAAGAGATCGAGGGATTCGGAAGTCGGCAGAGACGCCCAAAGACGTACGGGCCCGGTCGCCGGCTCCATCCAGAACTGGACTTGGCCGTCCGGAAATCGGTTCACGCCCCACTCCGCGCCTTCGATCTTGAAGAGGTCAGCTTCCACGGGCTCTCGCATGCTCTGCGAGGCAGCGTCGCACCTCGCTGAAGGTCTGACGCCGCACGAACTTGCCGTCGACGTAGACCGGTTCGAGGCAACCGCCGTCGCATTCCTCGCGCGTCACCCCGTCGCGCAGCACGTAGCGTCCCCCGGATTGCACGACTTGCAGCAAGCCTCGCGCCGACTTCTTGCCCGAGTTGTCGGTCTTCGGATCTTTGAAGATCGGGATGATCTCGAAGTCTTCTCCCCAGCCGCGGCCAACCGCGGTCGCTTTGATCGCGATCCCGTGGGTGTCGCGGGTCACGTACTGGTAGGTGTAGGAACCGACTCCGAGCACGACGTTCGTCGAGGAAAAGCCCTTCGCCTGTAGCCCAGCCAGGATCGCGGCCTGGTAGGCGAGGGTGATCGAATCTCCGTAGATAGCGCCGATGTGAGGGTCGAGCTCACGGTAGCCCTTCGCGTTCTCCGTCCCGCCGAAGGTGTTCCACAGGCATTCGATCAGGCCGATCCTTTCGGGTGAGCCGACGGGCGCGTCGGGATCGCCGATCAGGATCTCGACCGGCGTCTTCGGCGACGAGTCGGGCCGGATCACGAGCTTGCCGTCCCGGGCCATGATCACCGGCTTCAGCTTCGGCAGGATCTCGGTGACGACCTTCCAGAAGTCCCAGGTGTCGGAGACGACGGAGACGATGCCGCCGGGATAGACCTTGGTCAGGAGCCGCAGAAAGGTCTCTTCCTCGCCTTCCTCGCTGCCCGCGCACATGACGGAGTGTTCGGTCGCGGGGACGCTGGTGGCGAGCAATTCGCCTTCGTCCACCCCGCCGTAGTTGCGGCGAATCCAGTGGATCGCCGGGCAGGTGTCGGAGCCTTTGAAGGAAAGCAGATGCCCGGCTCCGCTCGCCATAGCCGCCGCGACACCCGGCATGCCGCGCATCGAGAAGTCGTGGCCCTGGAAGTCGGCGAACCATTCCTGCTCGGAGGTCTCCGCCGCGTACTTGTCGAAGTTCATCCGGTAGTAATGGGCGGTGGTGGCGGAGGTCGAGGGATGCCAGAGGTCGGCGGACATCCAGGTCTCGACGAAGTTGGTCAGCCAGAAGAAGTCGGGATGGGTGTTCTCGATCGTGAGAACGGGCACACCGTGGTCGACGATGGCCCCTTCCTTCAGAGCCTTGAGCTTCAGAGGTAGATAGCCGAGGGCATGGAGCCGGCGGATGCGCTCGCAGAGCCGCGGATTGTCGGAACCGAAGTATTCGCGGTAGAACGTCGCGAAATCTCCGATCGCTTCCTCCTCCGGCACCTCGAAGAAGTCGCGCGTGAACGTCTCATTGAGATCGTAGAGGAAGGCCTGGAGCCCGAAGAAGACGAACGTGTTCATGCCCGGCCAGCGGCTGCGCCGAGGCGTCAGATTGGAGTAGACCCAGGTCGTGCCCTCGGGATACTGGTCGGAGTGCGATTCCTTGTAGGCGTCGGCGATCGCGAGCGGCGAGAGTCGAAGTCGGGGCGGCTGATCCATTTGGTCCGTTGCTGGAGATTATGCAGCGCCGGAGCCGGCATTCAGTGAGACTTGGGCGGAGGGACGCCGTCCTTGACGGGCGGTTCCTTGGGCGCCGCGAGGGCAGCCTGGCGAGCCTTCTCGACCTCGCCTTCCACGTCGTTTGGAAGCTGAGACAAGTCCGGGGGATGAGGGATCGAACCGGGGATCGCGCGCCCAAGTCAAAGAGGAATAGGCGCGCCTCGCCGGTTTTGAGCGAGGCGCAAGGAAACAAGAGGAGAGCAATGAATCTGAAAGCAAAACTGATGAGCTCGCTCGGGCTCGTCGCGATGGCGGCGAGCGCGATCGCGATGCCTCTCGCGAAAGGCACGCCGGTCGAACTTAAGTTCGAGAGAGCGCTCAGCTCCAGGCATGCCTACGTCGGCGAAGTCGTGCCGATGCGAGTCGCCGACAACGTCTACGATCATGGGCGCGTGGTTATCCGACAAGGCACTCCGGTGACCGCGATCATTCGGCAAGTCGAGAAGAACGGCCGATTCGGCAAGAACGGCGTCCTGAAGCTCGACATCATGCCGATTCACGCGGACGGCGCGACGATCCCTCTCCAGCCTCGGCAAAAAGGACGTATCGTCGGTGGAACGCGGGGAACCGAAACCGCGGGCGCGGCGGGCGCCGGCTTGCTCGTCCTCGGTCCGCTCGGCTTGGGCGCCGGC
>DATJYD010000238.1:0-2809 GCA_035499755.1 Fimbriimonadaceae bacterium | reverse complement strand
GAGGACGGTAGGACCGGCATCGGCGCCCGACTGATCGTCAATCCTGCGATCCAACCCTCCAATCTGGGCTCTAAAGAAATCCGCCAGACACAGCCTTCGTCCGTCCCGCTGGCGCGGAAATGTGAAGCGCAGCCGCTCCGTCACGAGGTCCTCTTCGAGAACGATGAGGTCGTTTCCCTCCGAAAGGCAGGGGAAATAGCCCCACTTCACCCGCGGCTTAATCCGGGTCGCCAGCGCTCTCTGAAGGCGCTCGAAGATGGGCCGGGCCTGTTCCTCGACCCACTGGCCGAACTCGACATTTCCCATGCCCTGCGGGCGCTTGAACTGCCACTGCCCCCGGAACAGCGCAACCGGATTGATGTACTTGTAGATCTCGAAAACATCGAAGCGGGTCTGCTTGTGGTCTCCATAGAACGGCAGCCCTGGCGGATCGTCGACCGGCTCGACGTCGGATCGCACGCCGGTGAAAACGTAGAGGGATGGATCGACGGCTCCTATCCGGTGGCTGGAGAGGCGCGGCGTTTCGATTGCCGTCGGGGGAGAAGAGGCGGACGAGGGCTGAGTCGAATCCGCCAGCATCCCCATCAGGGCCAAGCCCTCGAACGCGTCCTGGGCATAGAACACTCGGCCCTCGTAGAGCGAGCGCAGGTCTTGCTCGACGTAAGCCCGGGTCAGGGCGGCGCCGCCGAGAATGACAGGGTATCCGGCGAGGCCGCGTTCGTTCATCTCAAGCAAGTTGTCCCGCATAACGAGGGTGGACTTCACGAGGAGGCCGCTCAGCCCGATCACCTGGCAGTTGTGCTCCCGAGTCTGGTCGAGGATGTTGTTGATGGACTGCTTGATCCCGATGTTCACCACCCGGTAGCCGTTGTTGGAGAGAATAATGTCGACCAGGTTCTTGCCGATGTCGTGCACGTCGCCGGCAACCGTGGCAAGCAGAATCGAGCCCCGGTCCGATCCCTCGACTTTCTCCATCAGCGGTTCGAGGTATCGGACTGCCGTCTTCATCACCTCGGCGCTCTGAAGCACGAACGGAAGCTGCATCTTCCCCGCCCCAAAAAGCTCGCCGACGGTCTTCATGCCGTCGAGGAGAATCTCGTTGATGATGTCGAGGGGCTGGTACGCCTCAAGGGCCGACTCGAGATCTCGCTCGAGGTTCTTCTTGATTCCCTCGACGATGTGTTTCTTGAGCCGCTCTTCGACGGAAAGGCCCTCGAAGGGGTCGACCGATGTATCGACCGAACGCACGTTTTCGAATCGAGCCATCAGCTCGATCAGCGGGTCGTAGATGACGGTTCGCTCTTCCGGAGAGCCCTCGGTCGGCATGAAGGCTATTAGGATACCGGTGGCCGCCCGCTGAGAACAGGTTATGCTGGGTGCGATGGCCGACGTACGGATTCGTCTTGCCGCCCCTGAAGAGGCCCCGATTCTAGCCCGTCACCGTTGCGAGATGTTTCGCGAGATGGGCCGGCTCCGCCCCGAGTGCTTTGATGGCTTGGCCAAGGCCTCCGAGCAGGCATTCCGCGAGATGATGCCGGACGGCCGGTACATAGGCTGGCTGGCCGTGAATGACGATGCCGTGGTCGGGGGAGGGGGAATGCAGATTCGAGAGATCCTCCCCCGGCCGAGAATCGACGGCGTTCTCCTCGGACCAGGACCTCAGGGCGTCATCCTCAATATGTTCGTCGAACCGCATTGTCGCAGACAAGGAATCGCCCGGGCGTTGATGATCGCGATGATCGAGTACGCCGGCCGATCCAGGATCGCGAGTCTCGTCCTCCATCCCTCGGAGGCCGGACGCGGGCTCTACGAGGAACTTGGGTTCGTGCCAACCGGAGAGATGCGGCTTTACGTTCGCTAAGGGCGGCCGTCAGCTTTCGAGCCCCGGCGTCTGAGTTCGACCTTGGCAGCTGCGTGGATTCGACTTTGTCGGTCGCCGGATTGGGAACCTGTCACAAACCGGCGTCAATGCCGTATAGTGGACTGTCCATGGGAAGACGCTGTGCCTCCGCTCTCCTCGCGCTGATTGTCCTCGCGGCGCCGGTGATCGGAGATAACTTCAGTTCGCCGGCGTGGAAAGACGAGATCAGCCACGGCTATCTTCCCTATCATCGCCTTACCTACGACGACTTCCCGATCGCCAACGGCGTGCCGACGCCGCATCTGATGCACACCCAGGGCTTCCTCCATTACTCTTTCCAGGCCTCCTGGAAGAGCGACGGGGATTCTGCGACGGCCCACATCACCGAGATGTCCATCCGGTCCGGCTTCGACCAGAACCGGTCGTGGCAGCAGAGCGGAATCACCGAGACGAAGGCCCTCCTGGCTCACGAGCAGGGTCATCTCGACATCAACGAGTTGTACGCCAACCAATTCCGCGAGAATCCGCTCCCGACGGGAACCGCATCGACCGGCCCCGAGGCGATGGAGGATTTGAAGCAGAAGGTGGAAGCGATCAGCCAGCGTTGCGAGGAAGGTTCCAAACAGGAACAGGCCCGCTACGACGAGGACACCAATCACGGCGCCAATCAGGACGAGCAGAATCGCTGGAATCAGGATCTGGCGAAGCGCCTCGCAGCCGCCCACATCACGCGCTAGAGATCAATAATCGACCGGCCTCAGATACGACTCGCCGATGGCGGACGGGCTGATCATCGCGACCGTCGGCAGGCGTCGCTTCCAATGGGTCGAATCGACCCGTTTCCAGACGAGTTCCACATCGGCCCGGTCGAACCCTATCTCGATCAGCTTTTCGGAGCTGAATCCCTGCGTCATGTAGTGAAGTATCTTGTCGGCCTTCAGGTAGGTG
>DATJYD010000237.1:0-7426 GCA_035499755.1 Fimbriimonadaceae bacterium | reverse complement strand
ACGAGCGATCCGGAGACTGCGCAACTGCGCTGGTTCCTCGTTCATCCGCGCGCCCGGGGCCATGGATTCGGTCGTGACCTGTTGGGGCGGGCTTTGGCTTTCTGTCGGGAGCAAAGATATGGGCGCGTTATTCTCTGGACCGTCCGCGGTCTGGATGCGGCGGCGCGGCTCTACGCGGCCGCCGGATTCGTGCGGACGGAGGAAAGCGAAAGTAAGCGTTGGGGCGCGGCCGTCGTCGAGCAACGGTACGAGATCGATTTGACGGCCTCTCATAGTCGCCTTGGCGGTTGCCGCAATCTCCCGGAGCCGAATGAATTCGGCGGTCCCGGGGAGCGCTTTGGATAAGATGAACCTGAGATGGCAAAGCGAATCGACCGCCGCAGCTTCATCAAAGGTGCTGCTTTCACAACCATGACCGCCTCCCTGGGTGCGCGCGAAGTGCTTTCGGAGACCATGGGTGGGAAGAGGCAGATCCCGGACGGCACAAAGGGGGCGACAACCACGAATGGCGCGGATAGGATGAGAGGCGCCGGATTCCGCGCCACCGTCGCGAACGTCAGCGGGATTCCGCTGGGGGGCATCGGCGCCGGCTCGGTCGAGATCCGGCCCGACGGCTACTTCAACGACTGGCTCATCTTCAACATGGGAGCGTGGTCGCCGGAGCAGCCGCCGGACGAGGGAGGCTCCGCACCCGAAATGGGCGCCCACGGGCTCCAGTTCTTCGCGCGGTGCAGTCAGACCGGCAAAGCCCCCCAGCTTCGACGCCTCGGCATGCGCGAAGACGCCACCGACCTCTATTCGGTCGGATACGCCAAGCCGGTCGAGGCGATCGAGTTCGACGGCAAGTTCCCTTGCGCGACCCTCGAATACGTCGATTCGAGCCTGCCAGTCCAGATCACCGGCATCGCCTTCGCGCCCGTCATCCCCAACGACGCCCGGACGAGCGGAACGCCCGGGTTCACGATCGCCTTCAAGATCAAGAACGTCAGCAAGGAGCCCGTCGACGTTTCCCTCATGGGAACCTTGCGCAACCCGCTTGCCTGGGGCGCTAAGGACCGCGCCCTCGCCAACGCCGTGACCACCGAGGGCCGGACCACCTGCATCGCCCTGACCACGGCGGCGGAGGGTGGGGCGAAGTCGACTCGCGGCAGCATGGCCATCTCCGTCACCGGAGGCAAGGCCAGCCACATCGCGGGAAGCTACGGAAGCTATCTGAGCAACGGCTGGTGGGGAGGGTCGCAATTCGGCTCGGCCCACTATTCCTATCTCCATGCCTACAATCGCGACGGCCGGCTGCCCTCCCTGGCCGCGACCACGTCCTTCGACGACGTCCTGAAGGGCGCATCGGAGCAAGATATCGAGGCGATGGACCCGATCGCCAAGCGGTCTCTCGTCGAGCGGCTGCGCGGGGACGCCTTCTTTCACGAGTTCCTCGCCCGGATCGAGCAAATCGAACCCGGCTACCTTCCCAGTCTCGGCAACCTTGACAAGTTCTTGGGCGAGGTCAAGCGCCAACTCGACGATTTCTCCGGGCCAGGACGCGACCGCTCGACCTGGGGCGATGCGGCTCTCGAATCGACCGTTCATCTCAAGCCGGGCGAAGAAAGGGAGATCCGCTTCGCGCTCTCCTGGTTCTTCCCGAACCACTTCAGCGCCCTCGGCACCAATCTCGGCCACCAGTATGAGCATTGGTTCAACGACGCGCTCGAGGTCAACCGATTCCTGACTCAGAACCACGGCAAGCACCGGGAGGAGGTGGTTCGGTTCGCGGAGACGATGCTCGGGACCAACCTCGACCCGTCCCTCGCCTTCGGCTGGGGCGCCCAGCTTACGACCATGATCAAGTCGAGTTGGTGGTGCAAGGATGGGCGCTTCGCGATCTGGGAAGGTCTCGGATGCTGCGGCTTGCACACAACCGATATCACCTACCAGGGCTCTTTTCCCTTGATCGCGCTCTATCCCGAGCTGCAGAAGGGGCAGATCAAGATGGGCGCCTCGTATCAGCGCAAGGATGGGCGGATTCCCCACTTCTTCTCGCCCGACCTGCTCCATGTCGACAACGGCTTCGACCGCGTCGACATGAACCCGCAGTACGTGATGATGGTCTGCCGCGACTACCTGTGGACGGGCGACCGGCGGTACGCGCTCGATAGCTGGCCGCATGTGGTGCGGGCCATGAACAGCACCCAGCGGCTCGACGGCGACGGCGACGGCATTCCCGATCGCGACACCCGGCGTAACACCTACGATCAATGGGACATGGAGGGCTCGCCGGCTTACATTTGCAGCCTGTGGCTGGGAGCTTTGCGTTCGTCGATCCGACTTGCTCACGATCTCGGGCAGAAGGAGGAGGAGGCTTCTTGGCGAGCCTTGCTGGAAAAGGCGAGCAAGAGCTTCGTGACTCGCTTGTGGAACGGCGAGTATTTCGACCTCTGGGTTTCGGACACGGCGCGAGACGAGTGCTGCATGAGCGATCAGCTCAGCGGCGAATGGTATACGGGGATGATGGGGCTGGGGCATTCGCTTCCTAGCGAGCGGATCCTGGCCGCGCTGGGCGCGGTTCACCGGCACAACTTTGATCCCGAGCAAGGATTGCTGAACGCGACCTACCCGCCCGGGAGGAAGCGGCACTTCAAGACCGACCAGAACCTGCAGGCAGCGGCGAATTGGACCGGGATCGAGTACGCGAACGCCGCTCTCATGATCGACGTCGGCATGGTCGAGGAGGGGTTGAGCGTGATGCGGTCGGTCCACGACCGGTATGCCCGCTCAGGGCGGCGTTGGAACCACGTCGAATGCGGCGATCACTATTTCCGGGCGATGTCGAGTTGGTCGACGCACGTCCACTTTGAGCGGACTCAAAGTGGACGTGCCGAACCGGTCCGTCACCTTCGCGCCGAAGATCGAGGGGCTTACTACGCCCTGGTTTCTGCCGACCGGCTACGGGGTGGCTGGGTGGACTGGGAAGCGCCTCGAAATCGAGTGCCGACAGGGCTCGCTCGAGTTTTCTGAGCTTCGGGTGCCGGGGAAGGCGAAACGGCCCCGGGTCACTCTGGGCTCTTCGTCTTTGCCGTTTACCGCCGCGACGCAAAACGGCCTTGCCGTTCTTCGCTTTGCCAAGCCGGTCGAGGTGAAGGCGGGAAAGCGGCTGGTCGTCGCTTGATGCGGCGATATTCGTGCACCCTCTCCCTGCGCTGATTGTGCAGAGCAGAGGCGGAGGGTGACGAAGGGGTGGAGGTTCCGCAATCCCGGCGATGCCCGATTTGGGCGGGAGCTTCGAGGACCTTCAACTTACTAGCGGTAACGCGACCCAACCGGCCGCTGGAAGGCCACCTTCAGAAACCGCTCCCACTCCTGATCCGATCGAAAACGCTCCCGGACAAAAATGTGGGTTGGCGAATTTCCGACAAACAAGATATAGCCCGACATCCACGGTCTCACGCAGTTGACCTGCCGCCACGGCGTCACGATCTTCACTCCCGTCTCACTGAAATAGCGAAGCTCGCCGCCGTCAATCTCGTACCAGGTCTTTGGCGCCGGGTTCGCGGGATTGGTGACTCGCCGTCGAATGGCGAGCCACTCTCCGGCGGCGCCGCCGACAATGCAGAGAAAGGCGAATGCGGTCGCAACAAGGCCGAAGATGTGGTGCCTCGTGACGTAGGTGTTGATCGAGATAGCGAGCATCAACGCTAGGAAGAACGCCCACCAGAAAAGAGACCGGCGAGACTTTCGGACGGCCCCGGACAGCGCCAGCGATAGCCTCATCTCGGTCGTCAAGGCGAAGGGGACCGTCGTCATGGTTGCTTCGGTCTGCTCGCAGATGTTCATGCGCAACATGATTGCACACTGTCCCCCCGGCATCGCCCTCCTGTTCCGGCGATGTTCGTGGGAAAAGAATGCGGTCGCTGGAGTCGCGGCCCGCGAAGTCAAGTGCGCGGCAGGCCGCGCAGAACAAAGCGGCGCCAGATCGCCGCACCCCACATCCCCGTTCCTGAAACCACGGGCGGGTCGCCCGTGCCACGTTTGGATAGAATGGGCCGATGAAACGCGCATGGCCCATTCTCGCCGCAGTTCTCGTCCTCGCCTTGACCGGATGCGGTTCAAACGAGTCGGGCACGACTTCGGGCACAACGGCTTCGGGGAGCCAGGGCAAAAAGCCGGTGATCGCCCTCGTCATGAAGTCGCTCGCCAACGAGTTCTTCCAGACGATGCAGAAGGGCGCGGAGGCCCACCAGAAGGCTCACTCAGACCAGTACGAGCTCATCAGCAACGGGATCAAGGACGAATCGGACGTCTCCAAGCAGCAAGAATTGGTAGAACAGATGATCTCCCAGGGTGTGAGCGCGATCGTCATCGCTCCCGCCGACTCCAAGGCCTTGATCCCGGTATGCGAGAAGGCGGTGAAAACGGGCATCCCGGTCGTGAATATCGACAACAAGTTCGACGCCGATGTGCTCAAGGACCGCGGTCTGCAGATCCCCTTCGTCGGTCCGGATAACCGCAAAGGCGCCAAACTGGTCGGGGACGCCCTCGCCAAGAAGCTCAAGCCGGGCGATGCCGTCGCGATCATCGAAGGCGCGCCCAACGCTTTCAACGGAATTCAACGAACTCTCGGCTTCCAGGATGCGATGAAGGCGGGCGGGATGAAGGTCGTCGATTCCCAAACCGGGAACTGGGATACCGAGAAGGCCAACCAAGTCGCGGCGGCGATGATCACGAGCCATCCGGACTTGAAGGCGCTCCTCTGCGCAAACGACAACATGGCGCTGGGAGCGATCGCCGCGCTCAAGGCGGCCGGCAAGCAGAACTCGGTGATCGTGGTCGGCTTCGACAACATCTCAGCCGTGCACGACCTGATCCAGCAGGGCCAGGTTCTCGCCACCGCCGACCAGCATGCGGACCAGCTTGCCGTCTACGGAATCCAGTATGCGCTCGACATCTTGGGCAAGAAGTCGCAGCCGGTCGATAAGGAGACCCAGGTCGACCTGATCGTGAAGACCCCTTAGATGGTCTTAGCGCCCCTTCGCGTTCTTCGTGCCTTGGTGGTGAATCCGGTGACGGCGGAGAGGTCCGCTGTGCCGAGATGAGCAAGTGGCGGTCGACGGTAGCCGACTATGCGGGGATGCTGATCGCGCTCGTGATCATCGTCGCCGGCTTTTCGAGCCGCGCGCCTCACTTCCTCTCCGCGGCGACCTTCAAGACCATCGCGAACGAGATTCCGGAAGCGATCTTCATTGCAACCGGGATGACGTTCGTGCTCATCATCGGGGGAATCGATCTGTCGGTTGGTTCGGTCGCGGGACTTGCCGGCGCGATTCTGGGCTTTGGGCTGGCGACCTTGCATTTATCGCCGCTCATGGCGATTCCGCTCGGGATCGCGGCCGGGGTCGGTTGCGGATTCGTCAACGGCTTCATCACGGCTCAGTGGCGGCTGCCGTCGTTCATCGTGACCTTGGGAATGCTGGAGATGGCGCGAGGCGGGGCTTACCTCGTGACCGATTCCCGCACAATGTACGTGGGCGGACCGATCGAGCGGATCGCCGATCTCTCGCTGCTCGGAGTCTCGCTTCCCTTCATCCTCGCGATCGCGACGATCGCGGGCGCGCAGTTCCTGTTGGCGAGGACGGTTTTCGGACGGTCCGTCGTCGCGATCGGGTCGAACGAAGAGGCGGCCCGTTTCTCGGGGATCGACTCTCGGCCCTTGAAGATCAAGGTGTTCGTGCTGAGCGGGTTGCTGGCGGCGGTTTCGGCGGTGGTGGGAGTAAGCAGGATGGCGAGCGCCGATCCCAACGCGGGAACAGGCGCCGAACTGCAAGCGATCGCGGCGGTCGTGATCGGGGGGACGAGCCTGATGGGCGGGCGGGGAACCGTCATCGGCTCGTTCTTCGGAGTCGTCATCATCGCTCTGTTGGAAAACGGCCTCGCGCAAGTCGGAGCCCAGGAGCCGGTGAAGCGGCTGATCACCGGCGCCGTGATCGTGCTGGCCGTCCTCGTGGATAGGTTTAGAAGAAACCGCTGATTTGGAGTGCGGCGACCCGGCGCCGCATTCAACCAGCGAGCCCGCGAGCGGTCAGTCGAAGTCGTCGTATACGTTAACGGTATCCGTCTTGAAGCTGCAGACGGTGTCGTAGAACGGCCGATCTGCGCCCAAGAAGAACCACTCCGCCGAGCACCACCTGTACTTCCGCGCGTCGACCACGACTCGGTGCTTCACCGGGTTCGTGTGAACGTAGTTCAGCCGAGCGAGGTAGGACCGCTCGAAGGTCAGGTGGGTGTCCCAGAACTCATACCAGACCTTCCGTCCCGTCACTCCATCGAAACGGTTAACCGCCCGCGAACTGCAGCCGTGCAGCTTATTCAGAAACTCGGACAGGTTGTCGGCTGCGTTGTGCGCAACGAAGTGATAGTGGTTGGGGAACACCGCCCACGCTTCGAGTTCCCAACCAAACTCCGCCGCGATCTCGAACAGGAGAGCCAGGTGCGCGTCGAGCTTCTCGGAGCTGTCGAGCAGCTTGACCTTGTTTAGAGTCGCTGCGGTGATCATGTAGGCGCCCGGTGGACAGGCTGATCGGTTTGGCGCGTGAGGCCAGGTTCCCATGACCCATCATAGCAGCGCGGCAAGCCGCGCAGGACAAAGCGGCGCCGGGTCGCCGCACTCCAAAGAGGGTAGCCTCGCAGCGATGAACTGGAAGATGGTGGCCCTCTCGGCCTGCTTCGCCGCCGCCTCGATGTCTCACGCCCAGACGGCCTTCCGCCCCCCCGCGGTTCCCCTCGTTACCAGCGATCCTTACCTCAGCATATGGTCGGAGGCGAACAAGCTGACCGACGACGTCACCCGGCACTGGACACACCATCCCCACCCCTTGAGCTGCCAGATCTGGATCGACGGGACGGATTACCGGATGATGGGCAACGAGCCTGCCGACGTGCCGCCGCTGCCCCAGATTCGGCTCACGGTAACCCCTACCCGAACTCTCTACACCTTCGCCAATGCCCAGGTCGCCGTCACGTTCACCTTCATGACGCCGCTGCTGCCGGCCGAGCTGAGCGTCTTCTCGCGCCCGGTCACCTATCTGACCTGGGACGTGCGGTCTCTCGATGGCAAGACTCACACAGTCCGGCTCCGGCAAGCGATGAGCCCGCTTCTAGCCGTGGAATCGGCCGACGAGGAGACGGTGACCGGCATCGAGCGGTTTGGGAAGCTAACCGCGGTCACGGCGACCGCCAAGAACCCGACGATCCTGCGACCAGCCGGCGACGACACCCGCATCAACTGGGGCAAGGCTTACCTCGTCGCCGTCGGACCCGCGAATGAATCCGCCGATCGACCGACCGGGAGCGAAGAGGGCACGATGACCGGATTCGACTACGACCTCGGCAAGGTCGGATCGAAGCCCGTCGAGCGACACATGATGATCGGCTACGA
>DATJYD010000236.1:0-3413 GCA_035499755.1 Fimbriimonadaceae bacterium | reverse complement strand
CTCTCGCGGTACCTGGAGATTTACTGCGGCGTCAAACCGGAAATCAACGACCAGCCGGTGGAGGGAATGCGCCTCGGCCCTGACACCAAGCTTGGGACCAAAGCGACCGTTCTCGGCGACGTGCCCCCCCACACGTTCGTGGTGACAATCCCCCTCACCGATAAGACCACCGTCAACGAGCAGACGATTCACGACATCATCCGCTATGAGAAGCCCGCGCATACGGCCTACGCACTGAGATTGTCGCAAAGGCCGGCCGGCGAATAAAGAGAAAGCCATGCCTATCGAAGAACTGATTGCGCGACGCATCACCGGTATCTCGCCCTTCAACGAGCTCCCGATCGATGCCGAGATCTGGCGGGAAGCGCACGGCCAGCACAACACGCACCGCTTCTTGCACCATGTCGCCGTGCACCGCCCGGGCATCGTTTACGGGCTCGAGGTCGTCGTCTCGAAGAAGGAGCGAACCGTCATCGTCGCGCCGGGCGTAGGCATCGACGCCGAAGGGCGCACGCTCTTGCTCTCGGAACCGGCCAGCTTCTTGCTGGAAGAAAAGGGGCAGATCTATATCACGATCTCTTACGAGGACAACGTCGACAGCAAGAGCGCGATCACGGTCGGCAGCGGCAAGAAGTACTTCCGGCTGGTCGAGGGCCGGCAGGTGATCGCCACCAAGGATCTACCGAAGGCCTCGTACCTCGAACTGGCGAGAATCGATCGGTCGAGCAAGGACAAGGCGGTCAAGGAAGCCGCCAACCCGTTCGATCCCGCTGAAGACGAATTGAACCTGCTCTACCGGCAGGACGCTTTCCCCCACTGCTATTCGGACGGCGGCATCGGCGAACTCGTATTCTTGCCGAAGGCCGATCCGAGCGCTTGGAAACCGAACCGGGCCGGCCTTTTCAACCTCGTGCGCGAAGCCAACGGATGCGGATTCCACGTGCAGTTCACAGGACTCTACAATCTTCGCGCTCCGGCCGAGCCGGCCCCGGTTCTTCTGTACGTGGCGGCCGGGAGCGAGTTCCAGCCTCTTTCCGACGATCAGGTCAACGGCCTCAAGAAGTACCTCGATGCCGGTGGGACGCTCTTCGGCGAAGCCAGCAAGGGCGACGCGGGATTCGCCAAGGGGTTCGTCGAGGTTGCTAAGAAGGTGGGCGCCACCCCCAAGAAACTCGATAAGAACTGCGCGCTCCTCACGTCCCATCACATGTTTCCGGCCCCGCCAGCCGGAGGCCAAGATAAAGGCGACGTCCAGGCGGATCTCGATCGAGGGGTGATTCTGAGCACTTACGACTACGGCGCGGCATGGCAGGGAGAAGCCGACAGCCGCGACAAGGTCCGAAACGCTCAGGAGTTCGGCCATAACGTGATCGCTTTCGCCGCTCGCCGCCGTCGGCTGGTTGAGCTTTCGCGCATGTAGGTAGCAGTTGAAGATAGGACAGAAATCAAGTTGGTCGAATCCGACACCGGGAACCGTCATCGACGTTCCGGCGGGCGAAGCCGTCGAGCTTCTCTTTACGTGCAACAACGATCAGCAAAAGGTCGTGACGTTCGAAATCGAAGTCAGCGGCCTCGGCAGTTGGGCGGAAGAGCGGGCCGAGCATGCCGTCGCGCCCTTCGATTCGTCCGATTTGTCGTTAAAGATCGCTCCGAAGCCGACGAGCGACCTCGGCGATTATCCGTTCAAGGTGCGGTTGACTTGCGGCGGCGACCTCGTCGAGCCTCTCGGGGAGCGCGAGTTGATGCTCCGCGTGACCGAAGGCGCCCCGGTACCGGTCGAAGCGCCGAGCGTTCAGACGCCGACCGAAACGGTCCAGGTCGCGGACATCGCTCCCGAGAAGCCGAAACCTGCGAAGAAACCGGCCGTCAAGAAGACGATCACCGTCGCGGAAGACACGCCGCCGCCGATCGAAGTGCCGCCGCCGGTCGTCGAAGAACCGCCCCCTCCGATCATCGAGGAACCCCAGCCTGAGCCCGAGCCCGAGCCACCGGCCCCCGAACCAGAGCCCGAGCCGGTCGTGGAAGCGGAGCCAATACCCCAACACCTCAGCCCGGAGCCTTCTTCCGGCTCCGCGACCGGCCCCGATGCCTCAACGCCCCAGGGCCCCAGCCCTTCAATGCCCCCAGAGCCGATTCCGATCGACCTGCCCGACCCCGACGCCAAAGACCCAACACCTCAACGCCCCAACACTCCAACGCCTGAGCCTGAGGCGCCGTCGTTCTTCGAGCCCGAGCCGGATGTGATCTACGTCGAGGAGCCGAAGCCGGATCCGGTACCGGTGGCCCGCCCCGAGCCGAAGGTCGTCAAGGTCGTCGATCTCGATCAGACCAAGGCGGGACCGGTCTGGGAAGACGATGAGGAGGAAAAGCAGCCGTTCGTCGAGGCCGATTCCACGATCGCCAACCCGAAGGAAGGCACGAGCATCTACGCTCGCCCGGGCGAGAAGGTGCTCGTTCGCTTCAGCATCAAGAACGAGCAATCCGGCGTCCGCACCTACGTCATCCAGGAGGACCGGGCCCTGGCGACCGACTGGATCGCCCTCGTCCAGGACCAGGTCAACATCACGCCCGGCGGCTCCGGCGACGTCTCGGTGATGCTGACGCCGCCGACGAACGCTCAGCCGGCCACGTATCCCTTCACCGTCTCCTACGGGATCCTGGGCCAGCCGCTGACCCCGACTTACCTGCAGCTCGTGGTTCAGGCCGCCCCCGCGGTGAAGCTGAAAGCGAAAGCGACGAGCGGCCGCGTGTGGGTGCCGTTCGCGCGGGCCGTGGATTTCGACTTGACCGTCGAGAGCCAGGGCAATGCGGACACCGCCTATCGGGTTTCGGTGAAGGATCCACTCGCCGACCGGGACGACAAGGGCCGGCCGAAGGGGCCCGACGATCTCTACGAGACTCCGACTTGGCGTTATCTCTTCGACCGCGAACTGGACACCTTGTCCTCGCCGAGCGCGAACCGCGCTCCAACACCCGAGCAGCATCGCCTCAAGCTTTCTCGAAAGGGGATTTGGTGGTTCGGGTGGGTCGAAAAGCACAAGATGACGGTCATGGCCCGTCCGGTGACGGATGCGGCCAACGGCGGTAAGGGCGAGAACGTGCTCGAACTGACCGGCAAGCGCTGGCGCCTCTTCCCGGCGCCCGCGTTCATCGTCATCCCCCTGCTCCTGCTTCTCTTCATCATGATCGGAAGCGGAGCGAACGACCTTCGCGTGACGAACGGCGCCGTCGACGACCAGGGCGTCTATTACGTCGTGGGAGAGAGCCCCGACCAGGCCAGCCTCACCGCCGACCTGGCCTGGGAGGCGCCGATCTATGCCGTCCTCAAGGGCAAGAAGGTCGAGAACGACCAGGCGTTGCCGCTCACGAGCATGGGGCACACCGCAGCGGTGGATCAGGAGAAAATCGACGGG
>DATJYD010000235.1:0-3583 GCA_035499755.1 Fimbriimonadaceae bacterium | reverse complement strand
AAGAATGGGAATGGTGTACTTGGCTCGCATCTTCTTGATCTTACGCGACGACGCGCCGGATCCAGCCGTTCAGCGAGCTAAAGAGCAACTAGCCGCGTCATCCTGGGAACCCGAACGGGAGCGAAGGATGAGCGCAGGATCGGGTGGAGGGAGCTAATCGGAGTCGCGCTCTGCCCCCAAAGCCACGCACCTCGGAATCGTCCGAAAACAACTCCTAAGGGAACGGGTGGAAGCAGTAGAAACTCCGGTCGCCCTCGACCGTCACCGAGGGATCGACCGCCCGGCAGTGCTCGTCACCCTTCGGGCATCGGCCCTCGTAGCGGCACGCCGTAAAGTGTGTCCGCGGGTCCGGGATCTCGCCCGCCGGCGGCTCGGGCAGCTGCATCAGCTTCTCGATGGAAGGCGCGGAGTCGAGCAACGCCTTCGTGTAGGGGTGGCGGGGATCCGAAAAGATCGCCTCCGTCGGACCTTCCTCGACGATCCGGCCGAGATACATCACGGCGACCCGGTCGGCGAGAAAGCGGACCGTCGTCAGGTCGTGCGAGATGTAGAGGAAGGAGCAGCCAAGATCCTGCTGAACGTCCTTGAGCAAATTCAAGATCTGCGCCCGGATGCTGAGGTCCAGGGCCGCCGTCGGTTCGTCGCAGATGATGAGGGGCGGCTTGAGGCAGAGCGCTCGGCCGATCGCCACTCGCTGCCGCTGCCCACCGCTGAGCTGGTGGGGATAGCGGACCACGAGATCGGCGGACAGTCCGACTTCCTCGAAGATCGCTTTCGCATCGCCGCGCTTTCCGACGATCCGAGCCGGCTCGAGGACGGACCGTCCGACTTTCCAGCGAGGATCCAGGGAGGCGAAGGGATCCTGCCAAACCATGCCGACCTTCTCCGCTATTCCGCGTCGTGTTCCGCGCACGTCGGCGCCCGAGAGCTCGATCCTTCCTTCGTTCAACGGCTGAAGCCCAAGGACGGCTCGGGCGAGGGTGGTCTTGCCGCAGCCGGACTCGCCCACGACGGCGACGATCTGGCCCTTCTCGACTTTGAGCGAGACTCCATCGAGAGCCCGGACGATTCCTCCCGGAGAGGCGAAGTGGACGTGAACGTCCGAGACTTCGAGCAGACTCAACCCCGATCTCCGAAAATACTCCGGCTCCAAGAAAGCCGCTCGGCCAGCTTATTGAGAAAGTCGAACCGGTCGACGCTCATAAGGTTGGTCACGCGAGGAGACCGGGTCACCCGGATCTGATCCTCGCTCAGGAGATGCAGGCGAGTCTGGGCGTCGGCGGAAAGCACGGCCTCACCATCGGTACTGAGATCGAGTAACAGCTCGGAGTCTGGACCGAGAACGAGGGGGCGAGCGCTGAGGGTGTGGGGGGCGATCGCGGTCAGGATCATCGCTTTCAGGTTCGGCTCGAGGATCGGTCCGCCCGCGGAAAGGTTATAGGCGGTCGAGCCAGTCGGCGTCGCCACCATAACGCCGTCGGCCGGATAGGCGGTGAGCTTCTTGCCGTCGACGCGGACGCGGAAGGTCATCATCTGGGCCGTAACCGCCCGCTGGATCACAATCTCGTTCAAGGAATGGACCACCGAGATCACCTGGCCGTTCCTGATCAGCTCGGTCTGGAGCATCATCCTCGGCTCGATGGCGGCGGTGCCGTCGAAAAAGGAGCTGAGGCAAGTCCCGAGTTCGGAACCGACACATTGGGTGACGAACCCGAACCGGCCGTAGTAGACGCCGAGAATCGGCGTACCGCGCTCGGAGCAAAGATGAGCGGCGCGAATGAGAGTCCCGTCGCCGCCGAAGCTCACGACAAGTTCGCAGGCGTCGAATTCGTCGTCCCGGACTTCGGGAAGCTTCAGGCGCCGAGCCGTCTCATGATCGGCGCCGACCTCGACGCCACGGTCATGCAGAGTCGCGGCGGCCTGGGCAGCGGCTTCCATCGCGTCGGCCCTTTGGGTGTTGACAAGGAAATGGATACGCAAGGGTGTTTGAGGTGCTGGGTGTTGGCGGCGTTTGGGTGTTCGGGAATCGGGTGTTGGTCATATATAGCAGATTCGCCCAGCCTTGCGTTGAGGCTGGCCTGAGAATAGCCCGAGAACAGCGTCTCGTCCCCGGTCGTTCGTCGCCTCGACAGGGCGCAAGCGGCTCACGTGAAGCTCGCGTCGCTTGTGGTGTCTGAACATCGCTGGGGCCGGCGATCTCTTCTGAGAGCAAACGCAACAGGTCCCTTCTTCACCGCAATACGATATAAAGCGCGAAGCGGCGAAGATGGTTCATACTTCGTCTGTAGCCTCATGATGTCCCGGCGAGAACTTCTCTTCGCGGTCGGCGCCGCGGCCGCATTCCGCAATACTGCTCTAGATCTGCTCGAAAAGCACGTCAGCCGTGCGATGGCCGACCCTGCCGCTACGGCAGAGGACGAGGACTTCTGGCTCGGCGTGCGGATGGCTTTTTCGCTGGATCCTAACATCGTCAATCTCAACAATGGCGGATGCTCACCCTCCCCGCGGGTCGTGGAGGAGTGCCTGAAACGGCAGCTCGACTACGGTAACCAGTCCCCGAGCATCTTTATGTGGCGCGACTTGGAGCCGCAGATCGAGGAGGTTCGCAAGGGCCTCGCGCGCCTATTCGGCGTCGATCCCGAAGAAATGGCGATCACGAGGAATGCGAGCGAATCGCTGACGACCTGCCTCTTCAACCTTCCCCTTGCCGCCGGCGACGAGGTTCTTACTACCACTCAGGACTATCCGCGCAATATCAATGGGATCAAGCAGCGGGCCCGTCGTGAAGGGATCAAGATGGTCCAGGTGGACTTTCCTCCCGCGGCCAAGACCGAGCAAGACGTCGTCGATGCGTTTGCGCGCGCGATCACTCCTCGTACGAAGCTGATTCTCGTCTCCCATGTCGTCTTTATGACCGGTCAGATATTGCCCGTCCGTGGGATCTGCGAACTCGGGCGCCAACATGGAATTCCCGTTATCGTCGACGGCGCGCACGCCTTCGCCCACTTCCCGTTCACGCGCGACGGGCTCGACTGCGACTACTACGGCGCGTCCCTCCACAAGTGGCTGATGGCGCCGATCGGCACCGGCATCCTCTACGTCCGTAAGAACCTGATCGAGCATCTATGGCCCCTGATGCCGGCCGACGAGTCGCAGGATGGCAATATCCGGAAGTTCGAAGAGATTGGCACCCACCAGGCCGCAATTCACAATGCGATCGGAGAGGCTTTGACCTTCCACGAGATGCTGGGGGGCGAGCGAAAGGCCGCTCGGCTTCGATACCTGAAAGCGCGCTGGACGGACCGGCTGCGGGATCAGAAGAACGTCGTCTTCCACACGAACCTCGAGAAAGACTTCTCCTGCGGTTTTTGCAATGTCGAGATCCAGGGAATCAAAGCGGGCGACCTCGGCGCTTGGATGGAGTCAAAGCACAAGATCGTGATTACTCCGATCGAACACCCGCACTTTCAGGGATGCCGCGTCAGTCCGCAGGTCTACACGACGCTCGACGAAGTGGATCGCTTCGCGGAGGCGATGCTGCACGCGGCGACGAAAGGAATCGCCTGACTGCGGATTGGGAACT
>DATJYD010000234.1:0-2746 GCA_035499755.1 Fimbriimonadaceae bacterium | reverse complement strand
TCGCCGGACTTAATCGACCGCTTGATGTAGACGACGCCGGCCACGTAGTCCATGCCGTAATCGGGACCGGCTTGGAGGACGTCTCCATCGAGTTGGACGCGCTCGGAGCCGGGAATGAGGTTCCCCTTGCGGAGGGGGATTCCAGGGCCTTGGCCGTTCAGATAGATCAGATCGAATGCGGGGACGCCGCCGATGCTGGCCTGGGGGGTGGAATTGTCGTTCGTGGCGTTAAAGGAGAACTGGGCCGATGCTGCCAAAGGCAAGGCAGTCAGCGCTAGCCAACTTATCGTCCTCCAATTCAGTTTCGCCAATTTCCCTATCCTATTCTAGCCCCGTTTCGGGCTCCGGAATAGGCTCCCTGACCCGGATTTGTCTGCCGGGCCCTCTCCTTGGATTCTGCGACCCCTCTCAGCGTTCCACGCGCGCTCCATCGCGCCTCCCTCATGAACTACTGGATTAGACCGCCAAAGGGTGCGCGGATTACGGTCTTTTCGAGTTTCCTGCCGCTCGCTATGCAAGCCCGGGTGGGGGCGGGAAGTGCTTCGCAGGTCTGCGTGCGGACGCGCGAGGTTCGTTTGAGCGAGTTTCCGAGGGTTACCTTCTGACGCTTTCCCAATCATCGAAGGCAACGCCCTCCTGGTCTCCCGATCTCTAACATCAGCCTGCGCGGCCGCGTCTCGAAGTGTGGGGCGGAGCGCCGGGGTCTGAGCGGTGTGGTTGAGACAACCCCGCGCGGCTTGGGACCCCAGGGCATGAGTTAGGCGTGCGGCGGAGCCCCCGGGTCTGAGCGGTGTGGTTGAGACAGCCCCGCGCGGCTTGGGACCTTGGGGCATGGCTTTGTGGAGTGCAAGAACCTGCACCGAGTAAGGGAACAGAGGAGGAATCCTAGTCTTTCCGTTGGTCCGGACGATCGGGGGTCAAGCGGCGGGCGAACTCTCTCAGCCTCGTTAAGGCAAGGCCTATGCAGGTCGTGAGCACGCCGGTCCAGAGCGCCCCATTCCTGCGCCAGCGCAACCTTGGTAGATCGGCCGAAACGCTGCCGGGCGACTCAGCCGAATACCAAACGTCGACCTCGTCCCCGGTGGCAAGCCACTTCCTGTGAATGATCTCCTGCGCGGTTAGCGTGCCACATGGCGTACGGTAGGCATACTTAACTACTTGAGGAGAATCTCGAGCCGGGCTCGCGGATAGCACCTCAGCTTTAACCATTTGGTTTCTGCCGTATAGCACCGGGCTAACGAGCGTCAGCCACCCCGATAGAGCAAGGCCCGCTAGCCCTAGAGCTAAGAAAACGACCACATAAGATGGCAGCCGAGGTCGCTTTTTCATCAGAGTGGGTGTTTCAACCCTTCCCCCACAAACGACTGAAACGTCGCCCCGGCTCCGCCGGCAGCAATCGACAAGCCGGCGTCGCCCCAGTCTTTGGTGCCGCCTGCGAGTCCGGAGATGCCGCCGCAGAAGCTCCAGGTATGGCATCTGAAGACAGGTTGTCTTTGTCGCCGGCTATGAAGTCAATCAACAGACTCCCTAGAGGCTGATCCAGGCCTTTGAATCGCTGCTTCGCTCGACGGCGTCGAGGACGCGCTGATTCTCGTAGCCGTCCTCCAGGCTCGGGCTTGGGTTGCGGCCCTCGGCGATCGCGGTCAGGGCGTCGGCGACGAGGTCGATGAACGTGTGCTCGTAGCCAATGATATGGCCGACGGGCCAATAGTGGCCGGCGTAGGGGTGGGCGGCGTCGGTGGCCTGGATGACCCGAAAGCCGTGCTCGCCCTGCGGATCTTCGTTGTTGTAGTATTCGAGCTCGTTCATCCGCTCGAGGTTGAAGACGAGGGAGCCCTTTTCGGCGTTGATCTCGAAGCGATTGTAGTTCTTGCGCCCGACCGCGAAGCGCGAGGCTTCGAACGTGCCAATGGTTCCGTTGCGGAAGCGGCCGATGAACATCGCGGCGTCGTCGACCGTCACCGTGCCCATCTGGGTCGAGGCTTTCGCCCCCAGCTTGTCGTCGATCTCGCCGGCGAGCGGGCGCTGCTCGACAAAGGTATGGAGGAGGCCGCAGACCTCGCCCAATTCCCCGATGAGATGGCGGCCGAGGTCGATGATATGGGCATTGATATCGCCATGCGCGCCGCTGCCCGCGACCTTCTTGTCGAGCCGCCAGACCAGAGGGAAATTGGGATCGGCGATCCAATCCTGGAGGTAGGTGGCGCGGAAGTGGTAGATGCGGCCCAGCTTGCCTTGATCGATCATGCGTTTCGCGAGGGCAACGGCGGGGGCTTTGCGGTAGTTGTGGAAGACCGCATGAGGAACGCCGGCTTTCTTGACGGCTTGGAGCATCTGCTCGGCCTCGGCCAAAGTGTTGCCGATCGGCTTCTCGCAGAAGACGTTCTTGCCGGCGGCGGCGGCGGCGACGGCGATCTCGCAGTGGCTGTTGCCGGGCGTCGAGATGTCGACGATATCGATGTCGGGGTCCGCGACGACCTTGCGCCAATCGGTTTCGACGGCCTTCCAACCGTATTTGGCGGCGGCATCTTTCACGGCGGCCTCGTTTCTGCCGCAGAGCGTGTGCATGCCGACCTCGACGGGGAGATCGAAGAAATGGCCGACCTGGCGGTAGGCATTACTGTGGGCCTTGCCCATGAATTGATAGCCGATGAGACCGACGTTCAGACGCTTCTTTGCCACAGCCGAAGTTTGGGCATGTCGGGGCGGCTGGGGTCAAGAGGTGATGGAGGTGATGGAGGTGATG
>DATJYD010000233.1:0-2488 GCA_035499755.1 Fimbriimonadaceae bacterium | reverse complement strand
GTGAGGTGATGGGGTCAGATTGAGGGAGGAGGTCGGCGCCGGATAGCGTCAGCGCGCGGAGCTTTGGGCTTGCGGGGACGAGGGGCTGCCAGCGCGACCTGAGGCATGCAGGATTCCTGATGGGCTGATTCCTGATGGGATGATGAGTTGATCCTCTCCAACCGTCCAACCTGTCCATCAAGGACCATCCCATCAGGAACAAGCCCATCAGGAACAAGCCCGGGTACAACCGAGGCTGATGCTCCCACTCTTCGCCGCGTTGGCGATCGCCAAGGACGTGAATGTCCGCTTTGTCAAGACCCCGCCCTCCGGAGGCGAGAACAACTTCTACCTCGGGAACCGCGCCCCCCTCGCGCCGACTCCCTTCCGAAAGCTCCCGGTCGGCACGATCAAACCTCTCGGCTGGGTGCGGAAGCAGCTTGAGCTGGAGGCGGACGGCTTCACCGGGCATCTCGAAGAGATCAGTCCGTTTCTCAAGCGCGAGAACAACGCGTGGCTCAGCCCGACCGGCGAGGGAGAGCATGGCTGGGAGGAAGTCCCGTACTGGCTGAAGGGCTTTGGCGACCTCGGCTACGTCCTCGGCGACAAGCGGATCATCGACGACGCCAAGTTCTGGCTCGACCACGTCATGGCCGGGCAGCGGGAGGATGGCTGGCTCGGCCCGCAGTCGAACCTCGTCAACAACAACGGCAAGCCCGACATGTGGCCCAACATGCCGATGCTCTTCGCCCTCCAGAGCTACTACGAATACAGCCACGACAAACGGGTCCTCGACGTCATGAACCGCTATTTCAAGTGGCAGCTCGCCCTGCGGGAGGATGAGTTCTATCTCTCTTATTGGGAGAGGCAGCGGGGCGGCGACAACATGGCGAGCGTCTTCTGGCTCTATAACCTTACCGGCGAGCCGTGGCTGCTCGACCTCGCCCGCAAGATCCATCGCCGGACTGCGCCTTGGGCAGATGGTGTTCCAGACTGGCACGGCGTCAACTTCGCGCAGGCCTTCCGCGAACCGGCCGAGATGGCCCTCCTCGACCACGACGACAAGCTGGTCGAGGCCAGCGAGGGCGATTATCTCACCATGCGGGCGCTCTATGGCGAAGTCCCCGGCGGCATGTATGGCGCGGATGAGAACGCGCGGCCCGGCTACACCGATCCCCGCCAAGGGACCGAGACCTGCGCGATGGTCGAGATGATGTACTCCGACGAATGGCTCCTTGCCCAGACCGGCGACCCGCGCTGGGCGGAGCGATGCGAGGACGTGACCTTCAACTCCCTTCCCGCCTCGATGACGTCCGATCTCAAGGCCCTCCACTACCTCACCGCCCCGAATCAGCCGCTCGACGACGCTCGAAGCAAGTCGCCCGGCATTCAGAACAACGGGCCGATGTTCAGCTACGATCCTTATGACTATCGCTGCTGCCAGCATAACGTGGCCCAGGGCTGGCCCTATTACGCCGAGCATCTCTGGTTCGCGACCGACGGCAACGGCCTCGGCGTGGCTCTCTATGCGCCCAGCGAGGTAACCGCAAAGGTCGGCAAGGGGCAGGACGTCACGATCCGAGAGGAAACCGACTATCCGTTCGGCGATACGATCAAGTTCCGCTTCTCGATGAAGAAAGGCGCGGAGTTTCCCCTGACCCTTCGCCTGCCGAGTTGGTGCAAGTCGCCGAAGTTGACATTGAACGGCCAGACGGTCAAGGTCCAAGCCGGCGAAGGCTATGCGATCTTGACTCGGAGCTGGCGCGACGGAGACGTCGTCGCGCTTACCGTCCCCATGCATCTCGAATTGAGAACCTGGGCGAAGAACGAGAATTGCGTGTCCGTCGAGCGTGGGCCTCTTACCTATTCGCTCAAGATCGGCGAAGATTATGTTCGCAAGGGCGGCACCGACAAGTGGCCGGGCTACGAAGTCCACCCGACCACGCCGTGGGCCTACGGCCTCGTGCCCGATCTCGCCGATTTCAAGGTCCAGACCCACGCGATGCCCAAGGACGATCAGCCTTTCGATCTTGGCGCCGCGCCGATCACGATCACCGCGCCCGCGCGCCGGATTCCGGCTTGGCAGCTCGACCCCAAGGGACTCGTGCGGCCTTTGCAGCCGAGTCCCGCCAAGACGGACGAGCCGGTGCAGACGGTCACCCTCGTCCCGATGGGAGCGGCCCGGCTGCGCATTTCCTCCTTCCCGACGGTCAGCACAACCCACGGAACGGTCTGGGAAGCGCCGGCCAAGCCGCTTGCCGGCAGGGCCTCCTTCGTCGACGACAACGACACCCTCGACGCCCTCAGCGATGGTCTGACACCGAAGAACTCCAACGATCTGACGATCCCGCGCTTCACCTGGTGGGACCACAAAGGCACTCGGGAATGGGTCGAACTCGACCTCCCTGAGCCGAAGCCGATCGGCGGCTGTGAGGTCTATTGGTTCGACGACACGAAGACCAAAGGCTTCTGCCGCCCTCCTGCCTCCTGGACGCTCTCGTATTGGGAT
>DATJYD010000232.1:0-5338 GCA_035499755.1 Fimbriimonadaceae bacterium | reverse complement strand
TTCGGTGGTTCGGTCTCCTTAAGCAAACAGCATCGGGGCTAGATTCAGGGACACCCCCGCGGGGCCGCCACGAACGCCGGCCGGCAGTCTGGCATTCCCTCCACGTTTGCTCAGATGTTCTCGAACGGCTTAGAATGGCGGCATGAAGGCTCTTACGAAGGCGGGAGTTGCGGCGATCTTGGTCGTGGGATGCTCCCGCCCACCCTCGATCGTGGGAACGTGGCTCTGGGAACACAAGGGGAACTCCGATGTTGGAAAGACGTACAACGCCGACGGGACTTACCGCTATTGGTTTCGCGGAAGCCGCGTGAACATCACGTCGGAGGGAACCTATAAGATCGACGGGGATCGGCTGACGGAAACACGGACGAAGCGGATCGACAGTTCCGGCAAGATCGACACGCGCGTAGCGACGGATGCGGAGGAGATCATTAGGTGGGTGACGCCTGACCGACTGGAGGAAATTGACGTTGGACCTGATCCAGAAGTCGGGTATCTTGACCGGCGCAAAGATCCAAACTGACCCCTCTACCCTGTGAACGTCTCGGCGAAGCGCCGCCGTATAATTCCCCTATGAAGCCGGCGATCCTCACGTTGCTCGCCGCCGTCCTCCTCTGCGGCTGCTCCGGCGAAGGCCGAATCCTCGGCGACTGGTACGGCAAGTTCGTGAAGGAGAACGGAGAGACCGTTCCCGGCGCGAACCTCACCTTCGAGGACCATCATCATTGGCGCGAGCTGTACGGGAACGAGGATATCGAGGGGCGCTGGCAGCTCTCCGGCAACCAGATCGTCATGCATATCGAGCTCTTCAACAACCTCTTGGTCCCCGACGCCAAGAAGTATCTCCTCTCGAAGGCGAACGAGTCGAAAAAGCCGGCTGAGGTCGTCATGATCGCCAACAGCCTCGACAAGCCGATCGACCTGACCATCTCCGCCGACGGCAAGTCCCTGACCCGCGCCGATCCCGGTCAGCAGGGCACCGCCGTCTACACTCGCCAGCCTCCTCCTCCCGCGCCAATCCCGCCTATCCATCCGAACCAGACGATCCACATCAAGAGGTGAGGATTGACGGACGAGGAAGCTCGTGCGCCAGCTACAGGCCACAATCAAGAGTCATGCATGACCGCGCCGCTGCCCTCGCCCTCCTCACATCCCACGTCCAGAGCGATTCCCTCCGACGCCATTGCTTCTGCGTCGAGACCGCGATGCGCTGGTACGCCGCGAAACTCGGCGAAGACGGAGACGCCTGGGGCATTGCCGGCCTCCTCCACGACTTCGACTATGAGGAGCACCCCGGCGACCATCCGGGCTGGGGCATGCGGCTGCTCGAATCCGAAGGTTGGGACCCGGTCCTGGTTCGGGCCATCGGCTCCCATAACGACGCCCTCGGCATCCCCCGCGAGACCGCCATGGAGAAGTACCTTTACGCCTGCGACGAACTGAGCGGCTTCATCACCGCCGTCACCTACGTGCGGCCGAGCAAGAGCATCCACGAGGTCGAGGTCAAATCCGTGACGAAGAAGCTCAAGACCCCGATTTTCGCGGCCGGCGTCCATCGCGAAGAGGTCTACGCGGGCGCGGAGGGCATCGCGATCTCGCTCGAAGAGCACATCGCCAACATGATCGAAGCCTTCCGCGCGAACGCCGAGGAGCTAGGGCTGGCTGGCAGCGTATGACGGCTGAACCTCTCGCCAATAAACCGCATTTTTCTTCCTCCCTATATAGGCACCCACTGTGGGAGGAAGAAAACTCTGCCTCGCGAGTGCTGGCGCGCGTGGCGAGCCGTTCCGCTCGCGGTCACGCCAGAGCCGCGGACAACCTGGTCAGTTCGCCCATTAGGTTCGTGAACTGATCGGGGGTCAGGGCCTGCGATCCGTCGCTTAACGCCATCTTCGGATTCGGGTGCATCTCGATCATGACCCCGTCGGCGCCCGCCACCAGCGCCGCTTTCGCCATCGGCCCCACGTACTTCGCCACTCCGGTTCCGTGGGAGGGGTCGACGATCACCGGCAAGTGCGAGAACTCCTTGAGCACCGGGACGGCGGACAAGTCGAGCGTGTTGCGCGTATAGCTGCGGTCGAGCGGCATGACCCCTCGCTCGCACAGGATGACCTCCGTGTTCCCCTGGCTCAGAACATACTCCGCCGCCAACAAGAACTCGTCGATCGTCGCGGAAGGTCCGCGCTTCAGGAAGACCGGCTTCATCGACTTGCCTGCCTCGATCAGGAGGGGGAAGTTCTGCATCGATCGCGCCCCGATCTGCAGAATGTCCACGTACTTGGCGACCGTCGGAACCATGTCGCCGCTCATGACCTCGCTGATCGTCACGAGCCCGGTCTCCTCGCCGACCGCCTTGATAATCCGAAGGCCCTCCTCGGCGAGGCCCTGAAACGCGTAGGGCGAAGTCCGCGGCTTGAACGCGCCCCCGCGCAGCACTTTCGCCCCGGCTTTCTTCACGATGTCCGCAGAGGCCCGATATTGCTCGTACGATTCGACCGAGCACGGCCCACCCATCACCGTGAACTCGCCGGCCCCGATCGACACCCCCTTGACCGTCACCACCGTCTTCTGAGGGTGGAATTCGAGCGACGCAAGCTTGAACGGCCGGCTCGTCTGGGTGACCTTGCTGACCCCGTCCATCGAGCCGATGGAGGACTCCAGATTCGTCCGCTGCTCGCTCGTGAGCGCGGCCGGGATACCGACCGCGACCCGGTCCTCGCCGGGAAGGACGAGGGGCTCGACGTCGTGCTCGCGGATGACCTCGCAGACCTGGTCGATCTGCTCTTTGGTCGCGTCGAGCCGCATGAGGATGATCATGGAGGTCTAGGATACCTACCAGGATCAAATCCAGAATCCTGGGATATCCTGTGTTCTGAGGGGCGTCCCGTCCGGGACGCTGATTGGTTATGTTTCTCGCCTTTTGCGTCGCCTTCGCTTCGCTGCAGGACATGCCGGTCGACATCGACGGCGCGCTCTGCAACCCCTACAACCTTCTCGTCAAGTACAAAGACCAGGCCGCACTGAACCGGCTCGAGCGGCAAAGCCGCGTCACCCGGGTCATGCCGCAGATCCAATATGCGGTTGTGCGGACCAACGCGGGAGCGCTCCAGCGAGCCCGCGCCACTATCGCCACGTGGCCGGGCGTGCTGCGCGTCGACTACGACCATTGCGCGCGCCCCGCCTACGATCCGAACGATCAGTATTGGCCCAATCAGTGGGACATGAAGGCGATCCGCACGAACTATGCCTGGGACACGGAGCGCGGCGATCCCTCCGTCGAGGTGGCAGTCATCGACACCGGCGTCTACGTCCAGCATCCGGACCTTTCGCCGAACGTCGACCTTGCGAACTCGTACGACTTCGTGAACAACACGAGCACGCTCACCGACGCCTATGGCCACGGGACCTGCTGCGCCGGGATCGTCGCCGCGCGCCAGGACAATACGATCGGGATCAGCGGCGTAGCGCCGTACTGCCGGATCATGGCGCTCAAAGCGGCGACCGACAGCGGCTACTTCTACGATTCGAACGACGTTCCCGCCTATCTTTGGGCGGCCGACCACGGCGCGAAGGTGCTTTCCATGAGCTTCTTCTGCGACCGGGTGACGCCGGCCGAAGAGGATGGCATCAACTACTGCTGGCAGCACGGCGTGCTTCCGGTCGCCGCCGCCGGCAACTCGGCTTCGGTGATTCCCTATTATCCGGGCGCTTACGACCACGTGTTATCGGTCGCGGCTTTGGACGCGAACCTCAACATGGCCGGCTTCAGCAACTACGGCACCTGGGTGAAGGTCGCCGCGCCGGGCGTCGGGATCTACGCGACCACGAATGACGGAGGCTACACGTCCGGCTTCGCCGGGACGAGCGGAGCCTGCCCCCACGTCGCGGGAGTCGCCGCGCTCTGTTTCTCCGCGAATCCTCTCGCCAGCAACCAGGACGTGATGAACGCGATCGAGGACACCGCGACAGTCGAAAGCGAGTGGCCTTACGGCGAGTTCTCGAACTACGGCCTCGTCAATGCCCAGGCCGCCGTACTGCGGATGAACGGGGGCTCGACGGTTCCGCATCCCGCCGAGGTCTACTACGTCTCGCGCTTCTGCAGCGCGGATGCCACAAGCCGCTCCTCACCGCTTGGCGTCATCAAGGGCCGGGGGCTCGACGGCGGACTGGTCGTCACTTGCAACGGGCATCCCGTGAACGTGACCCTCCTCGGACGCGACCGTGCGACCTTCGCCCCCGCCCAGGCCGCCGGAAACATGTCGATCTCGGTCGGAGGAACGCCGGTTGCGAGCTTCACTTTCCCGCGAATCGGCGGGATGGCGTACCCGATGAGCGAAGCCTCGACCCAGTCGGCGACCCTCGTCGGCAGCTTCCTGGACACTCTCAATCCGGATGGCCAGGCGATGACGGTGAGCCAGCGATCGGATAACACGATCCTGGTCCAGGGCACTTTCCATAACGTGACGCCGAACCAGACGATGAAGGTGACACTCCGGCGCAGCTATCCGGGAGCGGCGAGCGGCACGGAGACGGTCCAGCTCTACAACTGGGCGAGCGCCAGCTACCCGTACGGGAACTTCGATACGCTCGGCTCCGGCCCGTGCCCGGCCTCCGCGACGACCACCTCGTACACGATCGGCAACGCCGCCAACTACGTGGATCCGGACGGCACCGTGTACCTGCTGATCACGACCTCCTCCGACCTGACCCCCGGCGTCCAGCTTCAGCTCGACATGTGCTACCTGCAGTCGAACTAGAGATCGAGCCGTTCCGGCGATCGCAGTGCGGGAGCTCCGCTCCCGCACTGTAAAGAGAGGAGAGCTAGCCGCGGTGTCGGCGCGAACGGCGAGTCTTCTCGGTCTTGACCATGACGGTCCCGCCTTGGGCGGGGATGACCGAATAGACTTCGAGCCCATCGTCGACGCCGGTCGTCAGCAGGTACTTGCCGTCGGAGGTGAAGCAGAGAGGCGCGCCTACCGCGCCTTCGTCGTCGATCGTCTTGATCGAGTCGTAGCCGTCAACGTCCCAGACCCGCACCGAACGATCGGACGAGCTGGTTGCGACGAACTTCCCGTTCGGCGAGAAGACGGAGTGCACGACCCAATCGGAATGGCCGCGGAAAGAGCCGAGCTTCTTGAACTTCTTCATATCCCACAGCACGGCGAGATCATCCTTCGCGGCGGTGATCGCATGAGTTCCGTCGCTGCTCCAGTTGCAGTCGAGGACGTCGTGTTCGGCTCCGTAGGGCTCGGTGAAGTCGAGGAAGTTCAAAACTTGCGCCCCGTTCGGGCCGATCCGGTAGGTTTTCGCTCCGCCGGCGAGCATCCCGATGAGGAGT